>NZ_JAMXXM010000005.1:0-178822 GCF_024129715.1 Acinetobacter lwoffii | reverse complement strand
AGTCGTTTAAATTCCCCATCATTAAATCTAGTTAAATTTTCATATTTCATGGGGCTAGTATAAACAATTTTTTACTTTCGCAAGAGATCTAATATCTTTTGCTATTGAATATCCTAGCGTTATTTTTGAAATACTCCCACTTTTTAATTGGTCACTACAGTCTAATCTAGAGGAATGATAGTTAGCCCTATCCATGATAAATTGATCAATATAATTAACATGTCCTTCTGTTGAAAAATGATCTTGAGGAAAAAATCTTACTAAGCTTAGCCAACAGAATCTTAAAAACCAGATTAAGTCTTCATTACCTTTCATCATATTAAGAGTGATTCCGCTATCCCAATTGATATGACAGTTTAAATACACTTCTCTTTTCAAATTAGGTAAAGAAAAAATAAAATTTTGATCTGCCTCTAGTTCACTATCTTTCTCACGATACAATAATTTTTCTCGTAGGATTTTTTCTGATTTTCTTTTATCCTAGTTGGTATAAAACCTATTTAGATAGAATAATAAGAGTGAAGCTAAAAATCCTCCAATTACGCCAATTGTAGCGGCTAATATATTTGAGTCCATTAACTCCCCCTTCCCAAAACAAAAAAGCACATCCTTAGATACGCTTTTAACCAAAAACTGCCTAAAGATCAAACACTATTATGGACAGACCGCTTTCTGGAAAGTCTTGGTATTTGAACCTCTTGCACAACGATACAACTTCTCGGTGTTTTCCAGCATCCAGCTGTTATCTTCCCGTTTAAAATAATAAATGGTCTGTACCGAACGTACCGAATCATCCATTAAACCGGTTTCAGTGACTTTGACCTGTCCAATCGTGGGCGACTCTACCTTGTCAAAGAACTGCCGTAATTCAACCGTTGCCAGTTCCTTGCGTAAATCCGGTCTTAATTGTAAAACCTGTTCCAAAGGCGTATCCGAAGACGACTGTACCTTTGCAATGACCTGTTGAGCAGTTGCACAGCCTGAACCCAATATACCAAAAGCGAGAGTTGCGACTGCCAATATCCGGAACATATTATTTAACCCTTTATCGTCATTCTTATTCCAACCCATCATGCCGAGCTTCTTACTACAAAACCATTTAGACTCTGTAACTGTATTTACACAGCAATAAAAAAGCGCACCTTTCGATGCGCTTTTTTCAATTCCGACCGATTAAAGATCGAAAAGTTTACCCGGGTTCATGATGCCATTTGGATCGAACACTTTTTTCAGGGCTTTCATATATTCAATTTCTTCCGCCGAACGCGAATATTCAAGATATGGCTTCTTGGTCATGCCCACACCATGTTCCGCAGAAATTGAACCGTCATATTTTTTCACGGTATCAAAGACATACTTGTTCACCACCTGACATTTGGCAAAGAATTCATCTTTAGACAAATCAGCAGGTTTTAAGATATTTAAGTGCAAGTTACCGTCACCGATATGACCGAACCAGCAGATTTCAAAGTCTGGGTAATTCGTCGATACAATCGCATCAATTTCTTTAATGAATGCAGGAACGTGCGTGATCAGAACGGAAATGTCATTTTTGTATGGAATAAATGGCGCGATAGATTCAGAAATATCTTCACGTAAACGCCATAAACTTTCTACCTGATCCAGGCTTTGGCTCATTACGCCGTCCAGTACCCAACCTTGTTCCATGCAATGCTCGAAGATTTCCATCGCCTTGTCCATAATCGGCTCAAACGGCGCTTCAAACTCAAGCAATACATAGAATGGGCATTCAGTTTCAAATGGACGTTGCACGTGACCATGGGCCAAGACTTTCTGCATCGCCAGTTCACCAAAGAACTCAAATGCAGTCAGGTCAATTTTCGCCTGGAAGGCATGCAATAACGGCATGATCGCATCAAAGTCAGGTACACCCAGTACCATCACTTGCAGGTCTTGTGGTTGACGTTCAAGCTTGATTTCTGCTTCCGTCACCAGACCCAGCGTGCCTTCACCACCGATAAATAAATGCTGAAGCGCATAACCGGTTGCATTCTTGATCATGCCTTTGTTCAGGCGCAATACATCGCCCTTACCTGTCACAACCGTCAGGCCAAGCACCCAGTTACGGGTCATGCCGTATTTGATGACTTTAATGCCGCCAGCATTGGTCCCGATGTTACCGCCAATTTGCGATGAACCTGCAGACGCAAAGTCAACCGGATAATACATGCCCTGCTCTTCAGCATAGTTTTGTAACTGTTCAGTCACTACACCTGCCTGTACACGCACCATGCGATCTGCCGGGAAGAATTCCAGAATCTGGTTCATCTTATCCATGCTGACCACGATCTCGCCATTGGCTGCGACTGCACCTGCAGAAAGACCGGTACGACCACCCGATGGAGTCACTGCAACGTTAAATTGGTTCGCCAATTTAACGATGTCTTGAACTTGCTCAGTGGACGATGGAAAAACGACGACTGACGGGTTTGGATCAAAGTGCTTCGTATGATCGCGACCCCAATTCTGGAGGCTGTCCGTATCGGTTTTAATACGGTTTTCACCCACAATTGCAGTCAATTGGGTCAATAACTCAGGGGTTAAAGCGACTGGAGCATTCATCGTTTACAGACCTAGCATGATTTAAACAAGAGAGACTTCGCTGGTTCATTTGCACATTTTTTACGCATAAAAACATGGATACAAATCAGGCGAAACATGATTATTAAAGCACCGGATCACGCTGCTTTAAAAGCATGGCGCAATATTATAAGCTATTTTTTGGTGTTTCCCGCGAAAAATGACAATTTTGATAATATACCTTTGAAAATGCAGATTTAAATCAAACATCATGATCATTATTATCAATATATCTTGCCAGAATAGCTGATGTGAGCGTCATTAAGGAAATGTATAAGTGCGCTTTTCCTGTGCTATTATACCGCGACTAAATTTGGCCTTTGTAGCGGAGCCGTAATGAGCCAACATCTATCTCTACCTAAAGATAAAATCCGTTTCTTGTTGTTAGAAGGCGTTCACCAGAATGCAATCGACACTCTAAATGCTGCTGGATATACCAACATCGATTATCGTAAGACTGCGCTTGAGGGTGAAGCGTTGAAAGAAGCGATTAAAGATGCTCACTTCATCGGTATTCGTTCCCGTACTCAATTGACTGAAGAAGTCTTTGAAGCTGCGAACAAACTGATTGCTGTCGGTTGTTTCTGTATTGGTACCAACCAGGTGAACCTGGACGCTGCAATGCGTCGCGGTATTCCAGTCTTTAACGCACCTTACTCAAATACGCGTTCAGTCGCTGAACTTGTACTTGCTGAAGCAATTCTTCTCCTTCGCCGTGTACCTGAAAAATCAGCAGATACACACACAGGCGGCTGGAACAAATCTGCAGTTGGTTCGTTCGAAACACGTGGTAAAACTTTAGGTATCGTAGGTTACGGTTCAATTGGTTCACAACTTTCTGTACTTGCTGAAAGCATGGGTATGAAAGTGATCTATTTCGATACAGTGACTAAATTGCCTTTAGGTAATGCACGTCAAGTCGGTAGCTTGGGCGAACTTTTGGCAAATGCCGATGTGGTTTCTCTACACGTTCCTGATGTTCCGTCTACACGTAACTTCATGACCAAAGATCAGTTCGCGCAAATGAAAGAAGGTTCAATCTTCATCAACGCGGCACGTGGTACCTGTGTCGTGATCGAAGACCTGGCAGATGCGATCAAATCTGGTCACATTGCTGGTGCTGCGGTAGATGTATTCCCGAAAGAGCCTAAAGCAAACGGTGAAGAATTTGTTTCTCCACTGCGTAACCTGCCAAACGTAATTCTGACTCCACACGTAGGCGGTTCTACGATGGAAGCGCAAGCGAACATCGGTCTGGAAGTAGCTGAGAAATTCGTGGCTTATTCTGACAAGGGTATGACGCTTTCTGCGGTGAACTTCCCAGAAATCGCATTGCCGTTGACTGAAGGCAAACACCGTTTACTGCACATCCACCAAAATATTCCGGGCGTGTTGTCTAAAATCAACAACCTGTTTGCTGAACAAGGCATCAACATCTCTGGTCAGTCACTGATGACTAAAGGTGATGTCGGTTACCTAGTGATGGATGTAGATGCTGCTGCATCTCATGAAGCACTTGATATGCTTTCTAATGTTGAAGGTACAATCCGCGCACGCGTATTGTTCTAATTCAAGATTTCAAAAAAACCACAGCTCTCGGGCTGTGGTTTTTTGTTTTTTAAGGTTTTTATTTTAAAACTTTTTCAGCTTATGCTGCTCTTCCGTTATTCGAGCAATCGAAACCTATTTAGTCATGCTGAATTTTAAAATTGCACCCATCGTGCAAGCGCCGCTGATTTTGCTGATCGCCATGATCAGTATGCAAAGCAGTGGTTCCTTTGCCAAATATCTGTTCGGTCAGTTTCCGATCCTGACTGTTTCCGCAATGCGTCTGCTTTTGGGCGCTGTGATTTTGGCACTGATTTTTAAAATTTGGCAAATCCATTTCAGACAGATCAAATGGCCGGCCATTATCAGTTATGGCCTTGCTCTGGCCGGCATGAACCTCTTGTTTTACCTATCGATTGATCGCCTACCGCTGGGAATTGCCGTCTCTTTTGAATTCATTGGCCCCTTAAGTGTTGCCCTGTTTTATGCACGGCAAAAATTCGACTTTGTCTGGGTCGGACTGGCGATTCTGGGCCTGGTTCTGCTATTTCCTTTTGATCAGGCTGCCCAGCCACTTGACCCGATCGGGATTGCATTTGCCTTGGGTGCCGGTGCCTGCTGGGCCTTATATATCGTTGCCGGCCAAAGACCTTCAGGCATTTCTGGCAATCATACTGTATGCTTGGGCATGTTTGTCGGTATGCTGGTTTTGATGCCAATTTCGCTCTTTGCAGGCATGCCGGCACATACTTTTGAACCGATGAGTTTGCTGTATTTTGTGGCTTTGGCAGTACTGGCCAGTGCCCTGCCTTTCACACTGGAAATGATTGCCCTGCGTAATTTAAGCGCACTGAGTTTCGGCACCTTGATGAGTTTGGAACCCGTTATTGCCGCACTCTCAGGCCTATTGTTTCTGGGTGAAACCTTGTTGTGGACACAGTGGCTGGCATTGGCCACGATTATCAGTGCTTCGGTAGGCTGTACAGTGACAGCACAAAAAAGGAAGCATTGAATAAAAATAAAGGCGCTAGAGCGCCTTTATTTAAGATTACTTATTTTCAAATTTTAACGTGGTGTTGCGTCTTTAATTGCAGTATTTAATGCATTTGCTGCTGTCACATTATAGCCATCACATGCGGAAGCAAGATGGTCATAATTGTATTCTGTCCATTTGATCATTAAAGGACTTGCACCCTCTTCCTTTAAGCTGTCCACCGCAACCCTTTTGGATTGCGCAATATAGTCAGCGTGATCAATATGTTCCCCATGTTCAGAGAAAGCACTTGGATAAATTTCACCTTGATATTCGATCGCACCAAAATATTTATAATATTGCATAGCTTCGTCTTTATATTCTGCCTTTTTATATTTCAAGTTAGACATCGATTCATCCAGAATATCTTTTGCCAGATCTCCAATTCTTTCGCCAGCCTGCCATTCATCAAGTGTGCGATAACCGGCCTTTATATCCGGATCAAATTCAATATATTCTTTCTCAGGGTGTTCCGCCAGAATACGGAAACATTGAGATCCATTCGGGAAGGTACGGGCTTTTTGTAAACCAACAAAGTTGCTTGCAAACTCATTATAATATTTACGGTCAGCGGCTGTCGTATTATCAATATTAAAGAATACCCGGGTCTCAGTATCATCATACATCTTCACCACAGCAATATTAGTGCGTTCAGTTAATGCCTTACCAGACAGGTCATACCACTCTATATGCCGATGATTACTGATGTTGTTTTCCGGTATCGTTACAGGGCGGCTCGTAAATCTGTCCGGTGTATTTTCCAATACTTTTTCCAGCTTATAACCTAATGTCGTAAGTGTACGATCTGTAGGGAACACGCCTTGCTCTGTGACATAAATTGGAAAAACCATATCCTCTTCAATCGCATATTCAGTATCAACAGCGCTGTTATCATCCGCATATAATATGCCGTCAGTAATTTTATTTTTATGACTGGCTAACAGAAGTTTTTGCGATTCCATCTCTGATCCATCAATATTCGGTAAGTTGAATTGATAGTTATAGAATTCAGAAATGGTATCTGATGCTCCATCACCCGGGGTTCCAGGATTGGTCGGTGCAGGTTGACTAGTGACTGGTTCATTATTATCAGAACTGTCGGAACCACTACCACATGCTGCCAGCATGCAGCTAAAAATGGCGCAAGAGAGTACTCTTAATTTCATTATTATCTACCTTAATTATTTGATATTGTTATTTTAATTCTGTCCCGAAACACGGGATCTAAGATGTTTTCATTGTTATTTTAAAACTAACCCGAATCACGAGGTCTAAGATATTTTAATAAATATAAAAACAAGATCAATTTAAAAATTGATTAATTTGTAACCGCAATTACATAGAAGATTAACTTTAAATTTAAAATCTTTAGATATTTGATCGGGCCAAAACTTAACTTGATTGAATCAAAATTTAAGTTCACCTCGGGAAAATATTTCCTTGCCCTACTCATTAAAAATTAACCAGTTTGCTATAATTTCATTTCCCCCTATTTCTCATTTTCACCCGCTCTGGGTAGAAGCTGCTTCCATGCCAAACGCCCAACTCCTTGCCGTATTGTTCATGGTCTTATCCATGACCTCCTACCAGATCAGTGCATCTTTTGCCAAACAGCTGTTTAGTGTGCTGGATCCGGTCACTGTGACCATTTTAAGGCTGTGCTTTGCAGCAATTATTGTTGGGGTAATGTTCCGTTCCTGGAAAATTATTTCCCGTTTGCCTTTTTTGAAATGGCGGGATTTACTCTGCTATAGCGCCGCTTTAGGGGTCATGAATATTTTATTCTACCTGTCCCTCGGAAGATTACCGCAGGGAATTGCGGTAGGACTAGAATTTATTGGTCCGCTCGGCCTAGCCCTCATTTCGATTAAACATCGTAGTGACTATATTTGGGTATTAATGGCCATTTTAGGCATCGCACTGATGGTGCCATGGGGACAGGCCAATAGCAGTAATTTCGACCTGCTCGGCGCCGCCTGTGCTTTAGGTGCGGGTTTATGCTGGGCACTGTATATTTTCTTTGGGCAACGTGTGGTTCAGCAAAATATCGGTATGCATGCACTGACTATTGCGATTAGCATTTCAGCCCTGTGTCTGCTTCCGATTGGGCTCTATAATAATGCGCCCGCATTGATTGATATGCAACATTGGGGTAAAGCCGTTGTCATTGCGGTTCTGGCCACAGCGATTCCCTATGCGCTGGACTTAAAAGCTTTGCAGCATTTAAACAAGACCAGCTATGGCACCCTCTCCAGCCTGTCACCAGCTTTGGCAGCACTGACCGGTTTTATGCTATTGGGGGAGAAAATTACGTATCTTCAGACGGTAGCATTAGTCTGTATCATGCTGGCCTCTGTCGGTGTGACCGTACGTGCCGCCCGTCAAGGATCGGCAGAAAAGAATGCCTAAAAGGCTTATTGGAATTTGAATAACTAAATATATCTCATCATTAATCTCTTCACTTTATCCATTTGATATAACTAAAAAAAATAGATGAATGGATAAAAATCCCATATCTCCAGATAAAAAGATGATCAGATGCCCTAGTTGCAATAAAGAGATTTTTGATACGCGAGTGTGGCAAGGATGCCACATGTTACCCATCACGACAGGACGTCGTGTATGGGTAACAAAAGACTTTTGCCTACTTTGGGTCTTTCCAAAGTAGGGAGATTGCCTACACAAAAGCATTTAAATTTTTAAGAAATGAGGCTGTACAATCATCTTCTTAAGATAAACATGCATAACGATTAACTCAAACATCTAATTTGAGTTATAAGTTATGGAAAAGTAGCTAATCAAATGTCATCTTTTCGATGTTTAGTTTTGTACCAGCATATCTTTTTTCATGTCTTTATAACGCTGGTATTCATTCTTGTACTGCACTGCTAAAGCGGTCTTCTGCTCTTCACCCAGAATTTTACCGGCCTGCTGGAAGAAACCATGTTCCTCTTCTTTTAAGTGATGATGCACCTTTTCGGAAAGTTTTTTGGCCATGGCAATCCAGCCCGGATTACTCAATTCAGTTGCAGTTAATTCCTCGATCATTTCGTCCATTTCATGATGTTCGGCCAAGGCATGGCGGGTAATATTCAGGCCCGAATCGGTCATCATCAAGGGAATATAAAAATAACGGTCTTCCGCAGCTTCATGGGCAAACAATTCATTTTTCAGTTGCTTGAACAGCTCGCGGCGTTCTGGTGTATCCCCGGAAGTCTGTAATAGTTTTTCTGCAAGATCACGCTGAATCTCATGACTCTCTCTTAATGCTTCAAAAATAGTCGTCATTCCGATATTTCTCCGATTGTTTTATTTTTCATATCATTGATTCTAGAAGATTTTCAGAACAGGTTCAGACGCAGTTTATACAGTGATTTGTTAAGAAATTTTAATATCGAGAATGATTTACATCGGGTTTAGATCAAAAAAACATCTGGTATGCCATCCGGCAAATTAGCAGACTGACCAGAATCAGGAATAAAATCCGGATAAAGCCACTGCCATATTTAAATGCCAAACGCACCCCGACCAAGGAACCACAAATATTGGCTACCGCCATCATTGTCCCGACCATAAACAGCACATTGCCACTGGGAATAAAAAAGCTTAATGCGGCCAGGTTGGTGGTGAAATTGGCAATTTTCGATAAGGCCGATGCATGCAGGAAGTCGACGCTTAAATAGCGAATAAAAAAGAAAATAAAGAAACTACCGGTGCCCGGACCAAAGATACCATCATAAAAGCCTATCGCCAGACTGCCCAAAGCGGCCAGAATCAGCATTTTCCGATTCAGTTTTTGTTCGGTATGCACTTGGCCAAACTGTTTTTTCATTAAGGTATAGATTGCGATCACGATCAACATGACCAGCACAAAAGGCTTAAGGATCTCGACTGGAATTAGCGTAACGCTGGCTGCACCAATAAAAGAACTGACAAAACTGCACAGTGCAATCACGCCCAAGAGCAACCAGGGCAGTTTTACCTGTCGCAGGTAGGAAAATGCCGCAGAAGCGGTGCCACAAATGGACGCGAGTTTATTGGTGCCAAAGACCGTAGCAGGCTGTAAATGCGGTAAACTCCCCATAATTGCTGGGATCTGGATCAGACCACCACCGCCCACGGCAGCATCAATCGCCCCTGCAAAAAATGCAAAGACAACCAGACTGATGATGATCTCAATTTCCATATATTGACTCGACTAGAGGTTCAGGACGCGTTTGGGTACCAGACGTTTTTTATCAGTAATTTCTGCCAGCCCCAGACATTTATCTCCATCAAAAACCAGCACCTGTTCAGCTGCTTCATGTTCGATATTGCTTTCCATGCCGCGGCTAAAATATTCTGCACGACCTTCGGGTATCTGCACTTTTGGAAAATGATCAACCGGTGCATAGGCTGGCAACAACAGTGCATCACGCTCTGCTTCGCTCAGGCTCTCCAGATATTCAATGGTATAACTTGGAATCAAATCAAAATGGCCGGTTTTGATGCGGTGCAGATAAGTCAGATGGCCATAAGTTCCCAGCACTTTGGCAATATCTTCACCCAATACCCGGATATAAGTGCCTTTAGAACAGGTAATATCCAGCGTGATACTGTTCTCCGTAAAGGATAAAAGCTCAATCGCTAAAATGATAATCGGACGTGCTTCACGTTCAATCTCGATACCTTTGCGCGCCAGTTCGTATAAAGGACGGCCTTCTTTTTTCAAGGCAGAATACATCGGCGGCACTTGCTGGATATCCCCGATAAACTGTGCCAATGTGTCCTGAATCAAGGCTTCCGAGAGTTCAGGAACCACTTTTTCCAGAAGTACCTCGCCTTCCACATCACCCGTGGTGGTGCTATGTCCCAAAAACACGGTCGTCTGATAACGCTTGACCGAATCTAATAAATAATGCGAAAACTTGGTGGCCTCCCCCAAACATACGGGCAATAAACCGGATGCCAGCGGATCCAGCGCGCCGGTATGGCCGGCTTTTTGTGCACGGTACAACCAGCGGACTCTTTGCAATGCGGCATTAGAACTGATACCCAAAGGCTTATTGAGCAGGAAGACACCACTAAGATGACGACGCTGAATTTTAGGAGATGATGCTTTCATGGCAAAAAATCAGACATTTTATAAATTGGCGCCATGGTAAAACCCTGCGAGAGGATTTACAACTTTTCTATAGTCTCTAATGATTTTTATGGCATATTGAGCCGGTTTGAACAACTCAACGCTTTTAAAAAGCTTAAACCTCTAAAAATAATGAAATAACGAGAAAATAGGTGCATAGGATATGCAGAAATATAAAATATGGATCATTCTGGCGTTGCTGGTGCTGTGCATACTCACACTGATCTTATGGCTGTCTCCAAAAGAAAATACCCAGGCGGATACCGGAACAAAAACGCCTATAACTGAAACTCAGGCAGAGCAAACCGCATTCTTGGTCAATGGCCCTGCCAATGCAGCTTTCCCCAGTGCCAGTCAGCAAGATACCGAAATTAATTGTCAGATGCAGTTAGATGCCAGCAATCGTCTGATTGTGAATGAACAGACCCGCAACTGTTTTGAATATTTTATTACCCAGTTTGGTGAAAAAAATCTGCAGCAGATCCAGCAGGATTTTAAAGCCTATATTCGCCAGAATCATAAAGAACCGGTACTTTCGCAAATTCTGGATTTATGGGATCGTTATATCCAGTACCGTCAGGGTTTGGGCCAGCTCACTGTACCGGCAGGGCTGAATCAGGAAGATCCTGCCTATTATCGCAGTATCTATAACAGTACCCAGAATTTGCGCCAGCAGTACTTTTCCAAGTATGAGATTGAAGGCTTGTTCGGCACAGAAGATGCCTATCATGAATATACCCTGGACCGGATGAGCATACTGGCAGACAAAAGCTTAACGGAAACTGAAAAAGCCCAAAAGCTCAAAGCACTGTTTCAGCAACTCCCGCAGGACTGGCAGGAAAATCTGGAACAACTGAATAAACTGGAAGACCTGCGCAAACTCACCGCTGATATTAAAGCCCGTGGCGGTTCCAGCGATGAAATCCGGCAAATGCGGATTAATCTGGTCGGTGCTGAAGCGACACAGCGTCTGGAACAACTGGATGTGCAACGCAGCGACTGGAAAAACCGGGTGACTGGCTATTTAGATGAACGGGATCAGATTACCCAGTCCGGCATGTCCGATACTGCAAAGCAGCAAGCGATTGCCCAGCTTCGCAGCAAACATTTTAATACACCGCAAGAACAGCTGCGGGTAGAAACCTTTGAACAGGTTCATGATCAGGGAGCCAAGCTGCCCTTTGCTGACTAAGCCTAAAAGCCATCACCTGTTGATGGCTTTTTTATAAATGCCCTTTTGATAACTTTATATTTTTTCTCAAAATGATCTTTTATAGTTGTTTCTAAATATTTCGAATTTACACAAAATAACTTAGACAAATTTCAATTATTTCAAAGACTTTTTATTTAAATACATCTGCAAATAAAACACATACTTACAATGTAAATTCCTCCTGTCCTGCATGTCCCCAAATGACATGGTTTTAGACCTCTGAAGTGAAAAAATACCGCTTCATTAAAAGAAAATTTGCTTAGCCACTGAAGGCCGAAACTGTATTTTCATCGTCTGATTTGTGGCTTGCGACACTCTACAAAAAGCAATGATTGCTTGAATAAAGATAGAATTAAAAAAGGGACAGCTATGCATACTTTCAGCAAGACAGCCCAGTTACTGACTGTGGCTTTAGCGACTACTCTGGGATTCAGTTTTTCTGCACAGACTCAGGCTGCAGCGAGTGCAACACAAGTCATCGAAAAGAGCCGGTCTGACTATGCCAAGACCAAATATCCGATCTTGATGGTGCATGGCTGGCTAGGCTGGTCACGCATTGGCACCGATAGTATCGGGCTGGATTACTGGTATCAGATTCTGCCAGATATGGCACGTAATGGCTCAACCGTCTTTGCGGCACAATTGTCTCCAGCAAATACAACGGCGCATCGCGGTGAACAACTAGTTCATCAGGTTGAAGAGGTTGTGGCAATTACCGGCAAGAAAAAACTGAATTTGATTGGTCACTCTCATGGCGGACCAACAGTGCTGTATGTTGCAGCGACCCAGCCGCAGTATATCGCCTCTATTACTGGCGTTGCAGGAACCTACCATGGCTCCAAAGTGGCAGATGATATTCAGAACAATAGCCTGACGCGTACCGCCTTTAACATTTTAGGTGATTATATTATTGGTCCATTGATTGCACTGGGTCAGTTTAAGCCTGAACTGGAAATTGATTTTGATGCTTCCATGAAATCCCTGACCCAGACCGGCTCAAATACTTTTAATGCCACAGTGGCACAACAGGTAGTCAAAGATGGCGTGTTGGCGTCCACAGAAAACTGCAATAAAAATTTAAAACAGAAAGACAGTAAAGGTATTCATTATTATTCATGGACGGGTGTGGCCCAAGCCACCAATGCCCTGGATATTGATACGATCCTGATGCAGCTCGGCCCTTTATCTTATGGCAGTAAAGACAATGATGGCATGGTATCACGTTGTAGCGCTTTCATGGGCAAGGTGATTCATGACCAGTACAAACTCAATCATACTGACCTGGCCAATATGATGTTTGGTCTGAAAGGCGTGTTTGCACCCGATCCGGTCGCCCTCTATCGCCAGCATGCCAACCGACTCAAATTAGAAGGTTTATAACGCCAGGGTGCCTATATTTCAGCTGAAATATAGGCTTTTTTCTGGTTCTTTTCATTTGATCTATCAGTGACCGGGAAGCTGCAATGAAAAAAATAATCTATCACTTGAACCTTTTACTGCTGGTTTCCATCTTGACTGGCCCTGTGCAAGCCTCGGCATTACAGGAATATAAAAGCAATTTTGTCCTCTCGAGTTATGCCAAGACAAAATATCCGATGGTCTTTGTTCATGGTTTTGGTCTTGGTTTTAACCGGATTGGAACGGATCGCATCGGTTTGGATTATTGGTATCAGATTCCCCAAGACCTGAGCCGGCATGGTGCACGGGTGTTTTCTGCCGAATTGTCTGCTGTTGCGTCCAATGAACTGCGCGGTGAACAGCTCTTGATGCAAATTGATGAAATACTGGCACTGACGGGCCAGAAGAAAGTCAATCTGATTGGGCATAGCCAAGGTGACCCAACAATTCAATATATCGAGGGCGTTGCACCGCATAAAGCCGCCTCTTTAACCGCCATTGCCGGGGCGATGCAAGGCACCCCGGTTTCTGTCAATGCCAGCCAGACGCCACTGCTTGAACCCTTTATCCATGCCATTGGTACAATTTTGGGCCATAGCATGAATCTGGTTACAGCTAACCAGTATCCGGTCAGTATTATCGAGGCACTGCAAGCCATGAATCCAGAGGCGATTCAGGCCTTCAATGTGAAATATGGCTCCTCTGCCATTCCCAAAGACTGTCAGTCTAAGGGCAGCAAACTCACGCCAAATGGAATTTATCACTATTCCTGGATGGGCAACCGGCAGGCGACCAATCCGCTGGATGCGATTGAATCTACAGTCGTGACGTTAGGTAGCAGTTTCCTGAAAGGAGAAGCCAATGATGGTGCTCTACCGCTGTGTAGCGGACGCTATGGCCAAATCATTCGTCAGGACTATGCCCATAACCATTTTGATGAAGTAAACCATTTTTTCGGTATTTTGGGCCCTTTTGCGCAGGATCCGATCGCCCTGTATCGCCAACATGCCAACCGGCTCAAACTGCAAGGCTTATAAATCACTTATTTTTATGAATAGATCATCTCTATTAATTAAAAAAACTTAGGAAACTGAGTCCCTGCTGCAGAGGGGGGACTTTAGACAACCGGATGAGGATCATCCCGTTAAAATAACAAAAGTGAGGAAAATATAATGAAATTCGGAGTATTCATCACCGGCCTGCTGCTGGCGGGTACATGCCTCAGCACTCAGGCATCCACCCAAGCCAGTCAGGTCACAGCAAAAGCCAGTTCACAATATGCCAAGACCCAATATCCAATTGTCTTCGCACATGGTATGGCAGGCTTTATCCGGGTCGGTACCGACCAGTTTGGACTGGATTACTGGTATCAGATTTTACCGGATCTGGCGCGTAATGGCGGCAATGTCTGGGCAACACGTGTCTCACCTTTTAACTCCTCAGGAATTCGGGGTGAACAACTTTTAGAGCAAGTCAAAGAAATTCAGGCCATTACCGGTGCAGACAAAGTCAATCTGATTGGTCATTCACATGGCGGCCCGACCATTCGTTATGTTGCAGGTGTGAGACCTGATCTGGTTGCTTCCCTGACTTCCGTCGGTGCTCCACATAAAGGCTCCCCGGTTGCAGACCTGATTCTTCAGGCAGAAGGTACGCCAATACAAGGGCCTTTAGTGGGTGGTATCAACCTGGTGTCTAAGGCCATCACCTGGGCACAAGGTCTGGATCCGAGCAGTTTCCCACATGATTCTCTGGCTGGTGGTCGCAGTCTGACCCTAGCAGGATCCGCTCAATTCAACCAGAAATATCCGCTCGGTATGCCAACCACCGCCTGCGGTGAAGGTAAGGAAAAAGACGGTGATATTCGTCATTATTCATTTACCGGTATAGGTCAAGTCACCAATCCGCTTGATCCTGATTCAGCCTTGACAGTTACAGCTCTACTCATTGATGGCGGCAAGGAAAATGATGGTCTGGTCTCCCGCTGTAGTGCCAAATTCGGTAAAACCATTCGGGATAACTACAACTGGAACCATCTGGATGAAGTGAACCAGTTCCTCGGATTAAAAAATATCTTTGCTCCAGACCCAGTCGATGTTTATCGCCAGCATGCCAACCGGCTCAAATTGCAAGGCCTGTAATTCAATCTCATCCCTGTCATCCCAATGCACAGGGATTTTCTAATTTTTAAACCGCCAAAATGGAACTTTATGAAAATTAGAACGCATTTTATAACCTTATGCTGCGTGTTATTTGCGGGCCAATATGTGCAGGCTTCCAATGTGCAGCAAGCAGAAACCAGATTTGTCGTGTCCAATTATGCAAAAACACAATACCCGATTGTATTTGCACATGGCATGGTCGGCTTTAATCGCATTGGTTTCGATGCCTTGGGCATGGATTATTGGTATCAAATTTTGCCAGATTTAGCCCGTAATGGTTCAACTGCGTTTGCCACCCGCATCTCACCTTTCAATTCCAGCGAAATCAGAGGTGAACAATATGTAGAGCAACTCAAAGAAGTCATGGCAATCACGGGCGCCAAAAAACTGAATTTAATTGGTCATAGTCATGGTGCACATAGCGTGCGTTATGCAGCCGGGGTGATGCCGCAACATGTAGCCTCAGTGATGACTGTGGGCGGCGCCAACCAAGGGACGATTGTCGCTTCTGATGTTATGCGACTTGCCAATCAGACCAGAACATCTGAACTGCTCAATACCCTGATCAGCAGTTTTGGTAACGTCATCATGTGGGCACAAGGCTTAGATGGTCAAGCTTTCCCACATAATGCTCTGGCAGCAGGACACAGCACGTCGATTGAAGGGACAGTCGAATTTAACCAGCGTTTTAAACTCGGGCTTTCGCTGAGTCTATGTGGTGAGGGCAAATATAAAGACCAAGGCATTGCGCTGTATTCAATGACGGGCAATCAACCCGTGACCAATCCCCTAGATGTCAGCGATGCCGCCATGAAAGCCTTGGATCTGCTTTCTGCGAGTAAGGCTGGCGCGAATGATGGAATCGTGTCGGTGTGTAGTGCCAAATTTGGTAAAACGATTCGGGATGATTATCCATGGAATCATCTGGATGAAATCAACTTGTTATTTGGCATTAAAGGTACCTTTGCACCTGATCCGGTTGCTGCCTATCGTCAACATGCCAATCGCTTAAAACTGCAAGGTTTATAAAACCACCCAAGCCTCTATTCATCCAGAGGCTTTTCTATCTTATTTTTCGCTAATTTTTTTCTTAAAATTTACTTGTTAATCATGATCAAACTGCATATAAAATATTCATCAAATATAAAAAAATAAGTGTGAAATAAAATAAATGCAGATACGTTCTATAGAAATCAAAAACAAATTTAAAAGAACCTGCCCCTGCTGCAAACGAAAAGTCATTAATCCTTTTCAATTTAAAAAATATGAGCCTTATTATTGCCCCTCTTGTCATCGACATATTATCGCAAATGTATGGATCAGTATTTTACTGGTTATCACACAATGTTTTATTTGCATTCAACTTTTTAATGCAGGATTCCAGTCTTGGGGATATTTTGTATTATTCCTGATGTTTATTCATAAAATTTTCTTGGATATTTTAGATGCTATGATCTTGCCTTTGCAGGAACATTTCGAATAAATCTACATAAAAATTAGGCATAAAAAATGCGCCCAAAGGCGCATTTTTTCACTCGTATAAAACTTAAAATTAAGCTTTAGTTTTACGAGCTGGTAATTTTTCACGAATACGTGCAGCTTTACCAGACAATTCACGTAGGTAGTAAAGTTTAGCACGACGAACGTCACCACGACGTTTCACTTCGATACCAGCAACGATTGGAGAGTGAGTTTGGAATACACGCTCAACGCCAACACCGCTAGAAATTTTACGTACTGTGAACGCAGAGTTCAAACCACGGTTTTTCTTAGCGATTACAACGCCTTCGAACGCCTGTAAACGCTCACGGTCGCCTTCTTTTACTTTAACTTGAACAATAACTGTATCACCTGGTGCAAAAGCAGGGATATTTTGTTTCAATTGTGCGTTTTCAATTACTTGAACTAAAGGATGCTTACCACTCATGGGGTATCTCCAATATGTGCGAGTCAGAAGAGGTCTGATCATCGCTGGGTATAGAGGCTAAAGCGCATACACCCGATTATCTTTCCCTTTATAGTTGACCATCTCAACCATAAAGAGCCTATTAAAGAATACTTAAATAATTTTAAGTACTTGCTTGAAGATAAAAATGATTACTCATCAATATCTTACAAATCTTTTAGCCATTTTTTCTGCTGCTTGGTCAGCTCGACTTTTTCCACCAATTCTGGGCGGCGTTCAAGTGTACGCTGATATCGCTGCAAAAACCGCCATTTTTCAATATTGGCATGATGCCCGGACTTTAACACCTCAGGCACATCCAAACCTTCAAAATGATCTGGCTTGGTATATTGTGGGCAATCTAGAAGACCATCCACAAATGAGTCTTGCACGTGTGATTGCTCATCAGACATCGCACCCGGAAGTCTCCGGATAATACTGTCCAATAAAACCATCGCAGGAAGTTCACCACCCGACAACACGTAATCTCCAATTGACCATTCCTGATCAACATATTGTTGGATCAAACGTTCATCGACGCCTTCATAACGTCCGCACAATACGATGATTCCGTCATATTTGACAAAATCCTGTACCGCAGTTTCGTTTAAGGTCTGTCCTTGCGGTGACATATACACCACAGGAACCTGGACTGCACCCGCTTGCGTTGCAAGCTCTTTGGCATGCCGGATTGCTTTTGCCAGAGGCTCAGCCATCATCACCATACCCGGACCACCACCGAATGGACGTTCATCCACGCGTTTATAGTTGCCCGTCGCATAATCGCGAGGATTGATGTAATGAATTTGCATCAACTCACGTTTTGCTGCGCGCCCGCTAATCCCATAGGCTGTAATCGCTTCAAACATTTCAGGAAAAAGCGTAATGACTGCAAAAAACATCGCAGACTCCCGTATTTCCGAAAAATTCTTAGTAGTCTACGCCCCAATTGACGTAGATACGACCAGCTTCAAGATCAACGCGTTGCACCACATCTTTATGCCATGGGATCATTCGCTCTTCGCCATCGATGCTGTCGGCAGTTGCGCGAACCACCATCACATCGTTAGCACCTGTCTCAAACAGCTCAAAAATTTGACCGAGATTGACTTCTTGCTCTTCATCGTCCAGACCTAACACAGTTAGACCTTTTAAATCAGACCAATAGTACTCGTCTACGCCTGCTTGAGGCAGTTGCGATTTAGAGATCCAGACATTGGAGCCAACCAGTTCGTCTGCGCCAGTGCGATCACTCACACCTTTCAGCGAAACAACCAGTCCTTTACCATGTGGTTTCCAACGTTTTACATCGACAATTTGCCAACCTGCTTTGGTCTCAATGTACCAAGGCAGATAGTCAAATATGTTGCTCATAGGTTCTGTATTGGAATAGACCCAGAGCCACCCATTTAATCCATATGCTGAACGCAACTGTCCAATCTGAATACGATCTTCGGGAACATTCTGTGTTGGTGTCATGGGCAAGCTACTACCTAATTTATAGAAAAATTATGCAGCAACTGCAGCTTTTTTAGCTTGAGCAGCTAAAGAAGCAACACGATCAGAAGGTTGAGCACCTTGAGAAACCCAGTGAGCAAAACGTTCAGCATCTAAACGAAGTTTCTCTGCTTTACCTTGAGCTGTAGGGTTGAAGAAACCGATACGTTCGATGAAACGACCGTCACGTGCATTACGGCTATCAGTCACAATGATTTGATAGAACGGACGTTTTTTAGCACCACCGCGTGCAAGACGAATAACAACCATGATAGAACCTTATAGTTTTTACGGATTATCCCTGCACCGACCATCGATACATTTCAAACCCCTTTCATAGAGGGCAGTATTTTACTTGAACTTTGCCCTGAATGAAAGATCAAAAAGTGTTTGGCTACAATTTTGAGTTTAGCGCCCGTCCCAAGTAGATGTCACAGACAATGCACAAGCTGTTGCACCTTTGCCCCAAAACTTATGGCCTTGATCGTTTAGACAAATAACCCCATCACCTGCTTGTGCTGCGCCTAGAATTGGTGTGGCTCTCATCTCCCATTCGGTATCTGTTAAACTCGAAAACTCTAGATCAAAAAGTGGAGTTCCAGTTTTAGGATAAGTTGTACCTCCATATAAGCTTGTCATGGTTGCAGTAACAGGATATTTAAAATTAGCCAGCTTATGAGACTCAAGACGCTGTGCAATATTCATCATTTCCACCTGAACATCAGCGCGGTTTACTCTTTTTTTATATTGATTATAGCTAGGCAGTGCAATTGCAGCGAGAATTGCAATAATTGCCACCACAATCATCAATTCAATTAATGTAAATCCATTACGCATTACCAAGCCTCGCTATTAGCTTCACAAGATGTGCAAATCGTACTTCCACATACATTATCGACCGTTAACTGATCAATTCCTTTACATTTCAGACCAGTACTTTTCATGACCACATTAAAGTTTCTAGCATCCGTTGTTACAGCTTTAATTACCCAGGTCTGACCATTAGTTACTGTTGAATTTAATGCATTTCCTGCGGTTGTATCATCTGTAATGGCAAGAGTGTATCCACCACGATTAAGTGTAATCGTGTTTATAGCAAAATTTTTATAATTGAAGTTCCGAGTCTTATGTCTTTCCAGTTGATCAGCTAATTTTAATATTTCCTGCTGAGCAAAAGCAGCATTTGCTTTACGCCCATATGCCTGATAACTCGGTATTGCAATAGCTGCCAAAATAGCAATCACCACCACTACAATCATCAATTCAATCAGGGTAAATCCCTGATTGAATCTTAGCGTTAAAGATCTTTTCATTCATATATCCTATTAACGATAACGCTCATACCATCGTGTTGGAATAAAATGACTGGTACATTGCCACTCACCTGTTCCAGCTGTATTGCCTGCCATCGTAATTTTTCCACAGCTTGTAGATGAACTACCAGTAGTAGAATCAGTTTTTGGTACAAGTGAAATACTTCGAATACCTGGACCAATAACATTGGAATTTTTCCCAGCTCCATCCAACCTAAAGCCTGTTAGCTGTTCTTTATTACTATTTATAGTTCCATCTGATTTTAAACAAACTCCAAATGGCAAACAGAATGTTTGCCAGTCTGTTTCACCTACCACACGTGGCATACATGGAATATTGCTTCCAACTCCAGTTCCCTCAGGATCATAAACCGGTACCATTAAATTACCTGTAATTGCAATTGGCTCTTCAAAGGCTTTTAACCCACCTTTAACACGAATTTCATCTGTGCCAATTGCTTTATCAGTACCATCATTTGTGCTCGAAAGTGATCTATACCAACCATCCTTCCCAGCGCCTGATGCAGGAAAGAAAATGTTTGAAACAGTTTCACCACTCGCAAGTATCTGTGGGTTTTTTCTTAAGTTAGTTCTGACTTTATTGATCGTTTCTAAAGTAGGCGTACCTGTGATTAGATCCCGTTTAATAAAATCTTTATCAATAATTCCATACACATTGTTTACAGGTCGGTCGGTTAATGCCGCTGCTGGCTTCATGTTATCTCGACCTGTCGTACCTGTCGGCGATACGTCTAATGGTGTACTGCGGTCACCTGATGCAATTCCTAAAGTTATGAAAGTATGCGCCCCCTCATCATGAATAGTGACTGTTGGCGGCTCATAAAAGCGTGGAGCTTTGCTTCCTGTATAGTCATTACTCGAATCAGCACCAGTATCATTCGTTGCTAAATCCGCTAAACGAACCACACGAACCCCAAAATCACTATATTGACCAGCTGTTTTAACCTGATTATTGTTTAAATCAACACGGAAAATTTGTCCACCTAGGTCACCGAAATAAAGATGATCTACTAAACCATCAGCATCACGATCTAATGTACTAATACGACTCACAATACTATGCCGAAGATATTTTTTACCATCCGTAGTTGCTGCACTTGCATTATAAGTTGCAGACCAGATAAGCGTTCCATCCGATGCATCAATCACATATATAGCATTACCTTGAGCTTCAGGTTTATTGGTGCAATTTAGATTTGGATATTCAGTATTATCAACTGTTGCACTAAGTTGGAAGCGAGGATTCTCATAACACATGTCATAACCACCACCGACAATCATCGCCCGTTTAATTTGACCATTATGCCGAACATTTGCTAATACAGGTTTAGACCATGTCTGCCCCAGACGGCTATAATCACCTTTTCCTGTAATATTAGCAGGGTAAATTCTAAATAAAAATTTAGGTGATTCTGGGTTGAGCACATCTAAACCATAATAGCTAGAACCACCCATACGTAAGCCACCATAAATATTCATTTTTCGAGCTTTAATCTGTGAAGTGATTTGATCCTTCCCCTCTGCATCTTTTGTCGTGGTTTCATTATAATTGTATGCTGCATCAGATACCCAGGTTGCATCTACTCCATGTGTCGGAACATTTCCTGAATCAATTGTATTTGGAACCAAACCTTTAGATGCAATTGAATGCTCTAAGATATCGGCAGGTACAAATACCATTTTCTCTTCACCAGAAGAAGCATCAACAAGATGTAATCCCCCTTCGGAAGATCCATACAAGATTGCTTGGTCACGTGCATTGGTCAAATTACCATTTGCATCCAAGGTTCCTGAATAAGTTAACTGAACTGGCGAAGAATAAATACTTGCCCCCATCGAAAGATGTGGTGCATTTGAAGTGGTTAAACTTGTAGGTAAAGCTGTTGTATTGATATCAACGTTATAACCTAAATAATTTAGCAGTTTTAACTTTATAGTTAATGCCAAATCTCTGAGGATTGGCTGTCCACTCGATGAATTAAATTTACCTAAAACATAATTTGCTGTACTAGTAGGACTAGTAAAAGGATTAGTTCCTTCTGGAGCTGCTGGAATTCTTAACAAAGGAATATCTTTAGTCGACTGCTTAGTTAAAGCCGTTGAGGTAGAGGCACTAATATCAGTAAATATATTACGAATATTATTAGATGCATTGTAAGCATAACGGGTGACTTTACCTGTTGCATCCACTGTTTGTGTTTGCCCCAATATAGGTAAAGGAACTTTTGAGTATGTACCGCCTAACCACGTAGTACCACCATCACTATAATTACTGCTATTCCAGAAATCTTTAGTTCCAGTTCTAAACTTACCTAAGTTATCAAAAACCAATCCACCAGAATCACCTTGAAATGCTCCTGCCGTGGTACCAGATTGAACAACTTTATATTTTTTTAAGTTCCCACGCCATGTCACATAATTACTTGCAGGATTGGGTTCTAAAGCACGTAAATAGCCATAATTCTGCAGCATATTTGGATTCAGGGCATCATAAGGGACTGTAATTTGCCCTGTTGCCAAAGGTGCAACCACACCATTTTGGTTATCTTTAATAAAGCTGGCAATACTCTGTGTAATTTCATTAGTTGAAGTCACATAATAAAAACCACCATTACCAAAACCCTCTGCTGGGTTTTTTAAAGTGCTATTTGTTGCATCTGGAGAACAAGTATCTCCTGTCAATTTCGAACCAAGCTGACAGGCATATTTTGCCCCGCCACTGGCTGGATTACTAAAAGCATTACCAAATCCCACGAAAGCTGTATTAATAGAACGGCGTTTCGGATTATCACCTGAATATAAACGCTTAGCCAATGCCCCCATACAATGCCAACCAGCTTTGTCTATGTTACTGTCTCCATTAGGGTTAGGTAAATTACTATTATTTGATTGGGTGTCTATATCTACTGCACACTCAAATGTATCATCCTCTAAAGCTGCTTGCATTAACGGCCATGTACTATTAGTAGTCGATTGATTGGGCAAACCATCTGACAGAAAGTAAATTCCCTGACCGTCACAACTGACGCTATTCGCAGGTAAAGGTGATTTATAGCGTAGATTAATATCACTTGCTGTAGTACTTTCTACAAGTAAACTATTACTTTTTGCATCTAGAATACCACTAGTCTTGACGCTTGAGTTTGCATGTACACTATATGGTTGAGTATTATCATTTATATATAAGGGTATAGGTTGAGCTGTATCTCGATTGGGATTACTGTAGGTTGATAGATTTGGTCCATCATATGATCTACTAATTATAGTGTTTTGATTTTTCCAGGTTGGGCTAGATCTATTTGCATATAAGTCTTCTTTAACCGTGCTTGAAACTTTACTATCCCATCTATTACATTGTTGAACATTTGTAGTAAAGTTCGTTGTATCCCATCGGTTACAAGTTTCAAATTCATAAGTATATGTGTATGTCCGATTTGTTGAACTATTACCACTACCACTTGCACTATATTTTCTAGTTAAACGAGCAACCTGTTTTTGGATTATTGGGTAAGATACATTTTCCCAATAAGTTGTCGTTCCCAACAAATAAGCCGCTGCCTCAGCCATTGCATTTGCAGATGGCGTATAACTTTTACCATCCATTGCCGTTACTGCGTCCGATAATTTTTTCCGCTGCGAACCTGTAGTATTTCGGGTGGATGCTGCACCTAAAGGAGCTGCAGGTACTTTTATAATCCCATGTTTATTACTTGAGCTGTCTGAAAAATATCCTAAGCCTACATAAGCATCTGCCAAGTTCACTGTTGTACCATTATTTAAGGTTACCGTATCCCTTGTTAATAGATCTTGAACACCTGCTTTTAATCGAGCTAAACGGTGTTGTCCCAAGCTATCATTATTCATCGTCATAGACATCGAGTTATCTAGCATCAGTATAACCGTCGTTTGACCACCTTCGGGCTTGGCATAAATTTGCAGATCACTAGCTTGGACTACTGACGAAACCGTTAACCAAGTCAGTGCAAAAGAACTTGTAGAAACGGCATACCACAATTTATTTATTTTAAAATTTAATAATTTCATATTCACACAATTCCCCCTTAACCACCTGGCGCCGTTACTTCAGTCAATTTATTGATATAATTAAACTCTTGAACATGCACATTAAATGGAACATTTTTAGATTTTAAGCAATCTGCTATTGTTTGCTGTGAGCTTAAATCAGGTGCTAAATTATCACTAATTTTTATGTTTGCAGCACTCAAACAACTCTCCTGTATAGAAGATGTCGTTTCTGACGAATATGCTGGAAGCATTGAGGTTGTCGTAACCCTCACTCGCTGTGCTGATGTCATACTTTTGGGAAGTTGTGTACCTTCAGAAACATTTGTACCTCTTGGCAAATTAGCACCAGGTCTATTATTACTTGCATCAATTGGCACACTGACCGCCACCTGAGTTAAAACAGCTTGGCGTTTACTACCGAAGTCACTATTTAGATTACAAAATCCATCAACTGTACCAGCTTCTTTAGATATGCTATTAGCACTACTATCAAATCGAATACGAATCGCGTCCTTAGTTTGAGCAAATTTTGCTGTCGTTGAGATGGGCTGGTAACAAAATACATATTCAGCCCCGGGATTATTCTCATGCTCTCTTAAGCTAGCACCAATCACATTACTCAGATTTGTTAAGTCAGTGGGATTGATTTGAGAAACAAGTGCTAGGGGTGTGTCGGCAGATTGGAAGTTTAGCTGATCAACTTGGCTATTTGTGGCTACTGCTAAAGAAACGATCGCCACCCGAATTGCCAAAACTCCGACTATAGTAATCACAAGAAGGATAACTAATACAACGATTAAAGTAGCACCTCTTTGAGAAAAAGACTTATTGACTAATTGATATCTCATAAATCTTCTCCCATACCATTGCGCAAAGAAATAGTTGAGTTATATACCCTTCTCAAGAAACGATTCGTGGTATCACTTGCCTTAATTGTTTTATCAAGCATCACATAGCTTGCATTTACAGGATCCAAAACTGGATTATTCGCATTATTTGTCGAACGAATAAGTACCGATACTTGTACAGCTAAAATTCTTGGCGGATTTGATGCCGCTTTTTCTGGATCTTCATCTGTTGCCTCATCCGCTGTAACAACTTTACGCGCTTGAATTGCAGCCTCTCGATATTGCGGAATCGTATATAAAACAAGATTTCCAGCATGATCTCTTGCTTTTAATAAAACATGAAAATGATCCACGCGAGGAATAAGAATTTGCCCTGCTGTTCCCAAACCACTGATTGTAGAAGGTGTGGCAGAAGCAGTAGCGGCTGTCGTTGCTGGTGTATTCGCATCACAAGCCAAGGCCAAATCTGTCGTTCCCGTACCATTCGCATCCACTCTTAAGAAGTAACGCTGTACGACCAAGTCACCAGCAAAGACCTGCTGCCCCTCACAGTTGAACATATCTGAAGGCGCAATAAACTGAATCGTTAACTGATCACTATTTTGAGCTACTCCCATATCATCTTTCACATTGGACAAACCTTTCCAATGGTTATCTGTTGTGGAGACAGTATCCCCCATTCCTCGACTTAATAATGCATCAGGAAGGTACGTATTGGCTGCAATAGAAGAAATAAAATTTACATTATTTGAGTTTGTAGCTGTTGAAGCTGTCAGGACAATACCACCATAGGCTGTTTGATCATTTAACTCTAAATTATTAATATTACCTACATTTGATAAACGTATATCACGTAACATAAAGTCCAAACCAAATACGCCATTATCCTGAATTTCAGCATTTGCGCGTTGCAGCTGGCTTGACATAATGCCACCAGTAAATAATTGAATTGCTGTAGCAACAAGAATCAAACCCAGAGTCAGTGCAACGATTAACTCAATAAGCGTAAATCCTTTTTGTAATGAAGGAGCTAGTTTCAACATTTAATACACCTCCATCATCAGGCAGGTTGAACCACTCACATAGGTTCCTGTCGTAGTCATACAATTGCTGATTATTGGAGTAGTCTTACCCCAAAATGTATATAAACATTTACGTCGCATACTCATGGAGGTAGTTACACCCGGGCAATCATCCATCGTCAATTTCATGCCATACTGATCAGCATTTTTTGCTGCACTATAAGCATCATAAGTTGCCATTTGCTCAGGTGTACAAACTGAATTTAAACATGTCGTAGGTTCACTCGTTGATGAAGAGTAACCAATATATGATTGGACTTGAGCTGGATAGGTAGACATTGCAACTGGATTACTTCTAATATTTTCTGCTAATCCACGCATCACTAAAATTGCTTGTGATTTTGTCAAAGCCTCTGCAGAAGCATCTATTGCACGTAATTGTACAGCCACATATCCCAACACCCCCAAAGCAAGCACAAGTAAGGCAACCAAAACCTCAATCATCCCTACGCCCGCCTGATATCTTATGTATTTCATCAGCAACTTCCTTCAAGCTTAGAATAGATACCACCCAGCTTGGTTAAGACAAGTTGTTTTTTTATTTTCAACTTTGTATTACATAAACTAATCAAAGCATCTTGATTTAAGCTGCTAACCACACCATTTTTATTAAATATTAAATTTGTTCCCGAATAACTTCCTAATGATTGGTCTTCAGCTAGGGTTTGAATGGTTAAATTCACATTAGCTCCTTTCTCCCAATTCATCGCTGTTTCCGTATTAGCAATGCTGGAATTCAAATTTAAAGTGATATCAGTGCGTTTTAAGATAGCTTGACTTTTTGCATGATTCACCATTAAAACAAGCTCTCTTTCTTTTTTTTGAAATCTGCTTTTCTCTAAGGTATTACTCATTGAGGGAGCAGCCATTCCAGCAATAATCGCCAATACCGCAATCGTCACCATTAGCTCAATTAAAGTGAATCCTTTATTTTTCTGCATACTCTCCCCCAAGCAAAACTTTGGCCCAGTTAAAATAATACGCATTAAAGTTACAAAACCTACACAGAGCAGATAAAAGGCATAAAAAAACAGATAACTGTCATTTCCCAGTTATCTGCTTATTTTTAACTAAAAAACAGAATGTTAAACAGTTAACACTCTAAGCCTGTGTTACAGGAATACGTAACTCTTTGGGTAGGCTGAATGTAATATTCTCTTCTCGTCCATCCAACTCTTTAGGCGCTTGTGCACCCCAATCCTGTAAACGCTGAATGACCTGTTTAATCAGAATTTCAGGTGCAGATGCTCCTGCTGTTACCCCAATCTGGGCATTTTCTGCAAACCATTCCTGTTTGAGCTCATCAGCATTATCGACCAGGTAAGCCGCTTTACCCATACGCTCAGCCAGCTCACGTAGGCGGTTTGAATTTGAAGAGTTTGGTGAACCTACCACTAGAACCACATCACAGCGTTCAGCCAGATCACGCACTGCATCCTGACGGTTCTGCGTTGCATAGCAAATATCATCTTTACGTGGGCCTTGAATCAGTGGAAATTTCTGGCGAAGAGCATCAATCACTTTCGCTGTATCGTCAATCGATAAAGTCGTTTGCGTGACAAAAGCGACTTTTTCAGGATTATGTATTGTAAGTGCAGCAACGTCCTCTTCGTCTTCAACCAGATAAATCTCACCACCATTTTTTTTGTCATATTGCCCCATGGTACCTTCGACTTCAGGGTGACCTTCATGACCAATTAAGATAGCCTCTACACCTTCACGGGCATATTTGGTGACTTCAATATGTACTTTAGTCACTAAGGGACAAGTCGCATCAAAAACCTTTAAACCACGACGTTCAGCTTCTTGTTGTACCGCTTTAGAAACACCATGTGCGCTAAAAATCACGATATTATCGTCAGGAACTTCGTCGAGTTCATCGACAAAAATTGCACCACGCTGACGTAGGTCATCAACCACAAATTTGTTATGCACCACTTCATGCCGCACATAAATTGGTGGGTTAAAGCATTCTAGGGCACGGTTCACGATCGCAATGGCACGATCTACACCAGCACAAAAACCACGCGGATTGGCTAAAACAATTTCCATAGAATCCTCAATACTCACACCATTTTTAGCGGTTCAATTGAAATAAATGTAAACAATCGACTGACAACTATTTAGTTTAAAGCCGCTCTACTCTAAAATAGAGAAGATATTTTATCATATCAGGAAAAATATCATGTCGGGTCTCTTGTTTGTCGTTTCTGCAGCGTCTGGAACAGGCAAAACATCCCTTGTTAAAGCCCTACTTGAGCGTGTCAACAATCTTCACGTTTCTGTGTCACACACCACACGCGGTCAACGACCTGGCGAACTCGATGGCGTGCATTATCATTTCTCCAATAAAGAAGATTTTTTAAATCTGGTCAATGAAGGTGGTTTTATCGAATACGCTGAAGTATTTGGTAATTACTACGGTACTGCGCAAGCCACAGTCAAAGAGCAACTGGCCAAAGGTCATGATGTGCTACTGGAAATTGACTGGCAGGGTGCACAACAGGTTCGTCGACTTTTTCCTGAATCTAAACAAATTTTTATCTTGCCACCAAGCCAGTTTGATCTACGTGAACGCCTGTCTAACCGTGGTACTGATGCTGTGGATGTGATTGAGCATCGTCTGAGCTGCGCGGTAGAAGATATGCAGCAATATAGTAACTTTGACTATATCATTATTAATGACGACTTTAATAAGGCGCTGCATGACCTTGAAGCGGTGATTATCGCCAATCGTCTGGTACTTAGCCAGCAAGCCAACCGTCATGAAAAACTGATTCAGAAACTGATTACGCCGACTGAGCAGTGATTAAAACTTGAGTCTATAGACAAAGCCTTTTATACTGTGCAGTCTGTTAAAATTTATTATTCAAACGAGAATTCTTATGGCACGCGTCACCGTTGAAGATTGTTTAGACCATGTAGACAACCGCTTTGAGCTTGTACTAGTGGCAAGCAAGCGCGCGCGTCAATTGGCACGTCAAGGTATTGAACCAACTGTAGAATGGGACAATGACAAACCGACTGTTGTTGCTTTACGTGAAATCGCTTCAGGTCATGTATCAAAAGACATTTTGAAACAACGTGATCAAGACTATCAAACATCAAGTCTGGATCTTGCACTTTCTGCAAATAATCTAAACTTAGACGGTTTTTCTTTCCAATAAGAGATCGTCACTCAAAAAGCCTAGTTCTAAACTAGGCTTTTTTTGTTATGTGACTTTTATATTTATGCCAGAACGGTTATAACATAAGGGTTAGCTATCAAGTTTGTATTGGTTTTCTGCTCGCTAGCAGCCAAAAACCATCAAACCAGGAAATTCACATTTCTAAAACGCTTTCACGTTTTATTTGTAAAAAATTCAGTTGAAAAGGTGTTTTATGCCAGGCCCACAGGTCAGTCAAGCCAAGCAGCAGTTAAAGATCATTATCGATGCGTATTTAAGTGAAAGCGATGTCGAACGTGTGCTTGCGGCCTGTGATTATGCAGATATGGCGCATGACGGGATTGTGCGTAAAAGTGGTGAACCCTATATTCTGCATCCGATTGCGGTCAGCTGTATCTTGGCGCATATGCGTTTGGACACTGAAACCTTAATGGCCGCCCTGCTGCACGATGTGATTGAAGATACCGAATTTAACAAAGATGATATTAGCAAGATTTTTGGTTTTACCGTTGCTGAACTGGTCGATGGTGTCACCAAACTGAGCCATTCCAGTGATAAAGAATATAATAAAGCGGCTTCTTTCCGGAAAATTCTGCAAGCGACGCTACAAGATCCACGTGTCATTATTGTGAAACTGGCCGACCGTTATCACAACATGACCACTTTGGACGCACTGCGCCCCGACAAACGCGCGCGTATTGCCCGCGAAACCTTTGAAATTTTTGTTCCAATGGCACGTATTGTTGGCATGAATGAAATGGCTGATAACCTGGAACATCTTTGTTATCAGAATCTAGATCTGGACATGTATAACAATGTGCAGGCCGCCCTGCTGGAAACCAAGCCAAAACGCTGTGAATATCAGGCCAAATGGGAAAAGAACCTGACCGAACTGCTACAACAGAATGCCATTCAGGGCCGAATTAAGAAGAAAAATAACAATATTGAGCTACTGCGTCACTTCGTTAAAAATGATATCGATCTACAAGAATTGACTCACAGCCATGCTTTTGAAATTATTTTACAGAGCATTGCGGACTGTGACCGACTGGCAGAAATTCTGACGCAAAGTTTTAAAATCCAGAGTTATGAAGATCATATCCGTCGCCCATTACCGGGAGGCAACCAGTCCTTGATGATGCGCCTGAAAGGCGAAAAGACCACTTTGTCTTTGACCATTCAAACCGAACTGATGCGTAAAGCAGCACGTTTTGGCGTCGTGCTCGGTGAAAGTGCCCCGCAGGCCTGCCGCTCTGCGATTCAGGCCTCGATGCAGAATTTGAATGTCCTGGTCGATGGTGAATGTGCCAAAACCACTTTCAGTGAACTACTGGATTATTTACATCAGGAAAAAATCTGGGTCTATACTCCGCACGGCCATTTACATGAATTGCCGCAAGGTGCCACGGCGGTCGACTTTGCTTATGCCGCGAGTTTATTCCTAGGCAACCATGCCGTTGGTGCAAAAATTAATAATGAGACTAAACCACTGTCGACTCCTTTAGTCAGTGGTCAGGTGGTCGAAATCATTACTGATGTCCTTGCGACTCCGAATCCGGATTGGCTCAGTTTTATTAATACCCAGAAAGCTCGTCGTGCTATTCAGAATATTCTGCGTGATCAAGATCCAGATGAGCAACGTCTGGTCGGACAACAGGCACTCAATCGTGCACTGAAACTGTTCCATCGTTCTATTCGTGATCTGACTGAAGCAGACTGGAAAAACCTCTTGGAATGGCGCCATGTTTCCAGCAAAGAACAGCTGTTTGAACAGATTGCAGTCGGTGATTTATTACCACAACTGGTGGCCAACCATTTATTTGCCCAAGATCAGCATCAGAATATCGCCAGTTCAGACCGTCTGATTCAGGGAACAGAAGGTGTCGATGTCAAATATGCACATTGCTGCAATCCTGTGCTGGGTGATCCGATTCAGGGTCATTTGACCCGTCGCGGTCTGATTGTGCATCGTGCGCGCTGTCATAACCTGCTGCATGAACAGCATCAGCATCCAGAAAATATCATGTTATTGCAGTGGACCTCTGATGATCTGGAAGATATCAGCTTTACTGCCTATCTCAGCATTGACTTGGACATGAATGACGAGCAGATTTCCGACTTGATTTACCAATGCCGTAAAGCGCATTCTGGGGTGGAAATGGTGCGTACTCAGGATGACAAAACCTACGTCAATATCGTGGTGCATAACCGTAAACAGATTGCACAGATTATCCGGGATTTACGCATGTATTTCGGTTTCCCGCGAATTATCCGTCTGGCACAGCCCGTCGTTTTCAGTGAAGCCTCTAAAGCGAGTTAATCATTTAAAACGATAGTGCTTTGATCGGCCGAATTGATCGAATATGATGTATGTCGATGATAAAAGGAGAAATTAATGTCCCGCCAAGTAATCCATACTGAAAATGCCCCTGCTGCGATTGGCACTTATTCGCAAGCCATTTTAGTGGGTGATACCTTATATCTATCAGGTCAAATTGGCCTGGATCCTTATAGTATGGAACTGGTTGAAGGCATTGAAGCTCAAATTCGCCGGGTGTTTGATAACTTAAAAGCAGTCTGTGAAGCCGCTGGTGGCTCTTTGGCAGATATTGCCAAACTGAATATTTTCCTGACCGACTTATCTCACTTTCAACTGGTCAATCAAATTATGGATGAGTATTTTGCCCAGCCCTATCCAGCACGTGCCGCTTTAGGTGTGGCCAGCCTGCCTAAAGATGCCTTGGTTGAAATGGATGGCATTGTCATAATTAATCAATAAGTTATAAAAATTACTCAATCCCCACCCTGCAATATCTCATTCTAAATCATGAATCGCTTTTGTGTGGAAATCCGAGCAGTACTTGGATTTCCGCTCAGGTGGTGATTTTTTATCTAAATCATCAATCATGATAAAAGCTATTTCAAATGATTTTTATTGACAAACGATAACAATTATCAATAATATTACTTATCTTATTTAATCACTGTGGTTGTGTCCTATGTACGTTTGTCTATGCCGCGGCATTACAGATCAAGACATTAAAGATGCTATTGCAAATGGCGCTGAAAGTTATCGTGATGTCCGCGATATGTTGGACTTGGGAACTTGCTGTGGTCGCTGTGCACCAGAAGCCCGCATGATCATCAGTGATGAGGTTTCACAAATTGCAGCACGGCTAGCAGTTGCAGCATAAATTTAAAAAGATTTCTCCCTATAAGCATAATGAAAAAACAATGATCTTTGGTCATTACTCCTCCCCCGCCTTTGACTCTGGCGGGTTTTTATTGCCATTCATCTGAGTCTGAATGGATTCGATGTCGATTTTCATTTGCTGTTCCTTGACATCCTCACCTTTTTAAATAGAGCTGATTCCTCCTGCGAGACGCTTATGCCCAAGCGCAAGTATGTTCTTAGCACTATTCAAGTCCCGATCCAGAACACTTGAACAGTTTTCACATTCCCATACTCTTATTCGCAAATCTGTTCTACCTTTCGGACTGCTTGCAGTGACCTCACCACAGCACGAACACATTTGGGTTGTGAAACTTTCACTAACTTCTTCAAACCATACTCCTGCGTTCTCGCATTTATACTTGAGCATGGTCTTGAATGCTGAAAATCCGGTATCCAGAACAGACTTCGCCATCTTGGTTTTTACCAGTTTTTTCGCACTCAGATCGCCTACAACAATTAGTGCATTTTTCTTTATAAGCATCGTACTTGCTTTGTGCAAATGGTCTTTACGACAGTTTGCAATCTTGGCGTGTAATGCACGGACCCGTTTTCTATTTTTCGCTCGTTGAGCAATCCCTAATTTCTGTTCATATTGACGGTAGAACTTGGGATTTGAAATTATCGTACCATCCGAACAAGTGGCTATATCCTTTAAGCCCAGATCAATCCCAATCAAATTAGTCGCAGTCGATTTCTCAATTTTAGAGCTATTCACAACTAAGCAGACATACCAGCGGCCACGCGCATCCTCGACAAACGAACCAGTCTTGATACTGTAATTTGACAGTCCATAGCTATCCCATATTTTAAACTGATGCTTGCCATACTGGATATGGCCATCAGCATACTTGATTGCTACTTTCTTAAAGGGTATCCAACCTAGTGATCTTCTGGCTGATTTCTTATGACTGACCCGCCATTTTAGTTTAGTCTTCTTGAATTGCTTTCTGCGTATGACTAATTCTTCGGTAACAGCCTGAATGGTTTGACTATGTAACCCACAAAGCCTAGATGTACCTTTCGTATATTCAGCAATATCGTAAGCACTGAGAAATTCACCTTTTCTTTTAAGGTGTTTAAAGCTTAAATCATTGACATAATTCCAGACGAAATTCACTTCAGATGCTAATTGCTCTAATATCTTGGAATGTTTATCTTTAATACGTAATTTAAGTGTTTTCATACGATTATTTTATCAATGAAAATAACCAATAGAATATCCAAAGTTAAAAATGTTAATTTGAAACGACATTTCATGTCGTATGGCTTAGGTCACTCATTTATATCCCTGCCTTGAAAACGAGGTTTTACGTTTGATTTGATAAATTACTCGCCATTTGCCCCTGACTTGCTTTACTATCAGGATTAGAGCGCTTTCTTAGAAAGATAAAACAGGTCCAAATGGAGTTATGCGATGAAAGGCAATCGTGATGTGATTAATCAGCTCAATCAGGTGTTGTATCACCACTTAACTGCCATTAACCAGTATTTCCTGCATTCGCGCATGTTTAATGACTGGGGCATTGAGAAACTGGGCTCGGCAGAATATAAAGAATCCATTGTTCAGATGAAACATGCCGATAAAATTATTGAACGTATTTTATTTTTGGAAGGTCTGCCGAATTTACAAAATCTGGGCAAACTGTATATTGGTCAGCATACTCAAGAAGTGCTGCATTGTGATGTACGCAAAGTCAAAGAGAATATTGAAGCCATCCAGAAAGCAGTGGCATTGGCTGAAACCCAAATGGATTATGTGACGCGTGATCTGGTTCAGGAAATCCTAGAGAAAGAAGAAAACTATCTGGACTGGACCACAACACAAATTGATTTGATCGAAAGCATTGGCATTGAAAACTATATTCAAAGTCAGCTCTAAACTTAAAATTAAGCCAAGAAAAAGCCAGCATCTGCTGGCTTTTTTTGTATTTAGCGAGACATATCCTGCGTTAATTCCTCATAACTCATTTCAGTTTTCTGAATGGTCTTTAAGCGTTGCAGCTGATGCTTGGCCTCAGCCTCGTAGCCATTAAATGCTAAAAGTTTGGCATATTTGATCAGGTTATATTTGGTTGGATAACTTAAGACCATTTGTTCACCTTCCTGAATCTGTTCAGCAGACACTTTGCTATAAGGATTCAGACGAATCCAAGCAATGCGATGATTAAACTCGGTCAACAGATAAATTGGTTTTTCATTGGTGATTTTTTCCTGCTGCTTTTCATAACGAATACTTTGTCCGAGTTTTGGTACAGCAACATCATAGTCCCGGTAAATCACGACCAATAAGAGCAATCCAAGACTGAAAGTCAGTTTCAGGCATATCGAAGGCAAAGTAATGGTTTTAATTTTTGGATTCTGTGCCAGAACCGTACCCAGAATAAAACCGACTGGCAGCAGGAAATAGGCATAATGCTGTGGAAACTCAAACATGGCATGTGTTACAAAAGCCCCGATCATCAAGATCCCGATAACAGATTCTGGCGTATTCACCCAGCGTTGTAACTGATAACCTAAATAACCAAAATATGCCAAGAAAGGCAGACCGATGATCAGTCCATTCCAGAGTAAAAAGTCCAGAATAAAATTATGGGCGCTACGAATCCAGACCGGGCCTTGTACGGTATCGCTGATTGAAACGAACGCTGCGCTAGTTTGATACCAACCATAGCCAAACCATGGCTGTGCCTGAATGGCAGCCAACATTTGCTGCCAGATCGCAATACGTGACATATCTCCGGTGGCACGCGATACCACATCTCGGCTTTGAACGACATCCGCATCCATCGTTTGTGCAGCCAGCTGACTGAGTAATGGAAAAGCCACAATACAAGCAATAAAAAAGATGAACCAAGCCGTGCTATAATACCATTTCAGGCGAATGATCCCTTTATATTGGTATAACGCCAGATAAAGCATAATCGCGATCGCAGCCACCCATGCAGTACGGGACTGGCTTAAAGCTACGCCAACCACGATGATTGCCGCACATGAAAATAGCCACTTGGTCTGGATTTTTTTCTTTTCGTACAGATAAAGGCAGCTCATCAATGCCATGACTAAAAAAGTTGCCATATTATTCGGCTGGGCAAAGTTGGCATAAGGACGCTGATTACCACTAATATTCACCATGCCTGGCACTATTGAATTCAGATTCGTCCACTGACATACAGCAATTAAGCCTGTAATCGTTCCTGAAGCCAAAAACACATAGCTCAGATTAGTGAAAGTTTCTTCCCGGTTATAGTTTGCTGTTGAAAGGTTATAACCCAACACACCTGCCAGCCAAAAGCTAAAGGCGAAAATAAAGCCCATTATGGCAGTACTAAAGAAAAACACCTGCCCTGCGAGTAACTGGATAAAAGGCACACTGGCAAGAAGCAATAGCGGCAGACTCACTGCTGGAATTCTTACTTTATCTTTTAAGCAGATTGCAGCGAGGGCAAAGAGCGCAAAAAAGGCATACAGCTCACCTGTATAGGTTACCCATGGGCGGTAGTGGATGGGCATGAGCCATGCAAGGGAGATGAGGATTCCCGCGATGAGGGCGAGCGTGAATTTCATGGTGATGTCAATGAGTGCAGATACTATATGATATATAAAAAAATTCTAACTAAGAAATCTATATTTTTACTTAAAAAATTATAGATTAATTTATCTTGGCATATCCTCAATCAAAACCTCATAACTCAAATCTGTTTTCCATATAACTTTTAATCGCCAAAGTTGATGCCTGGCTTCTTTTTCATATCCATTAAAAGCCAATAATTTGGCATATTTTTTAAGATTATACTCAATGGGATAACTATTAATGAGCTGATCAATAGTTTTAATTTCCTCTAATGATTTTATACTGTAGGGATTCATACGAATCCAAGCTATGCGATGATTAAACTCTGTTAATAAAAAAATAGGGGATTCAATTTGGATTTTTTGAGACTGCTTTTGGTATAAAATACTTTCCAACATTTTAGCTCTCGCAATCTCATAATCACGATAAACTACAATTAAAACCAAAATGCTAAATATAAGTAGGATATTACAAAAATGACTGCTTAAAATAAAAACAGACAGTTCTTTTTTTTGAGCTAGGATCATACCAATAATAAAGCCAACTGGAATAAGAAAAAAAGTATAGTGTTGTGGAAACTCAAACATTGCATGATTTAAAAAGGTACCAACCATTAATACACCAACTACAGACTCGACTGAGGTTACATTTTTTAGTAAAAAAAATCCTATACAGCAAAAATACAATAAAAAAGGAATACCAATAATAAAACCGTTCCATAATAGAAAATCTAAAATAAAATTATGAGCTTTTCTAACCCACAAAGCTCCTTGATTTATTTCAGTAACTGAAGAAAATGCAACACTTGTTTGGTTCCAACCATGTCCCCACCAAGGTTCTTTATCTATTGCATATATTAAATGCTTCCAAATACCTAGCCGTGATAGATCAGATGTGGCTCTAATTATTACATCACGGTTTTGTACTATTTGTAGATCTGTAAAATATAAAACAGCCTGACTAATTAAAGGCAGATTAAAAATAAATAAAATAAATAAAATAAACCATACTATACTGTAATGCCATTTTAATGTGACAATATCTTTATACTGATAAATTGATAAATAAATAAAAATAAAAACTGATACAAGCCAAGCTGTTCTCGATTGACTTAAAGTAATTCCTATCAAAATTATGATTGCAGAAATTATTATGAGTCTTATATTTGTTTTTTTAATTTCGTAAATATACAAACATGCCATTAATGACATAATTAAAAATGTTGACATATTGTTGGGTTGAGCAAAATTACCATAAGGTCTTTGCTTTCCATTTATATCTCTGATCCAAGGTATATAATCTTCTAAGTTTAACCACTGAAATATAGCAATACACCCGGTTACGAAACCAACAAACACCAATAAACAACTAAAATAATAAAAAATTTTTACACGATCAAAAATACTATTACATAGATTAAAACCTAATATAATTGCCAACCAAAAACAGCTAACATAGATAAAACCCATAAAACCGATGCTAAAATAAAACACTTTACCAATAAAAAAATGAATTACGGGTACAAAAGATAGAAAAATAATTGGAATAATAATTTTTGGAATTTTTAAGCTTTTATTTATAAAAAAAAACATACTTATGATTAGTGCAATTACAGCATAATATTCGTTATAAAAAACCACCCATGGATTATAATGATTAACTGAAAGCCAAGACAAAGCTAAAAAAAAACCAACAAAATATAATAAATAATATTTTAAGTAAGACTTAATACCCAAATAAATAATTGTTAAATATAGTCTCATTATATCAACCCTTCCACCATAAAATAATCAAAGATAAAAACACTAAAGTATTTTTAAAATTTATACCTTTAACTTTTAAAAAATATTATTTGACTATTTTATAAAATTTATTCAAGTAAATATTACTTTTATAAATGAATTAATATATTTAAAAAATAAACGCATCAAATTGATGCGTTTATTTTTCATTACAAATATAAAATCACATAGATTTAATATTAAGAAGCTTGAACACAAGACTTAGGCGCTAAATTTGCAGCCACGTTAGTTTCACATGTCCATGAACCTACTGACTCTGCAATATCTTTAGTATTCGCATCGCTAGGGTCTGCCTTTACAGCATCAGAGTCTGCAGTACGCACCCATTGAATAAACTTACCAGAAATACGTGAAGATCCTTGAAGATTACACTTAATTTCAGCCACCCCTGTAGCTTTTTTAATATCAACAGTAATGCGTGAACATGCAGCTGTTTTGTTAGGCAATCCAACACCACCGGCTGTATTGATATCCCCCACAAGACCTTCTGAAAGACTTAATTCAGTATTTGTTTTACCGCCGCTAATATCAGCCAAACCTACTGAAACTTGAGATTTTGCAACATAGTTTTGATAAGCCGGAATCGCGATTGCAGCAAGAATACCGATAATTGCAACAACGATCATTAATTCGATAAGGGTGAAACCCTTTTGTACTGTATTCATAACATTCTCCACAAATGTTTTTTGTTTATTTATAAGCCTAAAGAAAAAGCTCATTTAGCTTAATTTTATATTTAGCACTAAGCGTGCCAAGTTTTATTATAATAAAATTGAGAGAAAAAACAGCACTTTAAAAAAATATTTTTATTTTTGTAACTACTGTGTTTTATTTTGTGTAACTAACTGACAAAAATCGTCAGTTAGTTGACTAAAATCACCCCAGAATAATCGGTTTATTCCCTAATTCATTCTTTAAATCATCTATTTTTCGATCATAGTACTGATCTAACACCTCTCCAATTTGCTTTACCCCTTCAATTACACCCTCTTTAAACTTCTGCTGAGCCAGATTTTGAATGATGCTTTGACAGATTTCATCCCAGACCTGCTGGGTTGTCGCATTCTTAATTCCCCGATCAATCACAATTTCAACCTTGTGCTCGCACAGGTTCAAATAGAGTAATACCCCACTATTATATTCAGTATCCCAAACCCCAATTTCAGAAAATAACTGACGAGCCCGACATAAGGTATCTTGATAATAAGCAGATCGTGAAGGCAAACAACCTTCAATCACCACCTGAATCTCTCCGACATGGCCATGCTCAGCTTCTTCAACAGCCTGTGCTATCGCATACTGATCCTGCTTGGAAAAAAAACGCTTGGTTGCCGGCATATAAAAGAAATGTTTTAACCAGCGCTTAACACTCGGCTGCGCATGTTCTTCCAGCTTGGGTTGCGTGACAATTTCTGTTGTATCTGTAGTTGTTACCATGAGCCTGATGCTCCTCCCCCGCCAAATCCACCACCGCCACCGCCGAAGCCGCCGCCCCCAAAACCACCACGACCACTACCGCCGCGGCCACCACCTGCCATAAAGGCATGTAAAATCAGCTGGGCAAGCGAGGTGACCAATAAAAAGAATACCCCGGCACCAATCATTAAACTGGCAATTAAACCCATGCCATTGACCAGACCGGCAGCTGTCCCTGCAACTGCGGCAGTCGCAGCACTGAGTTTTCTGCCAAAAATCATGGAACCTATGACACCCGCAATAATAATAAAGATGACACTCCCAAAAGTAGCTTGCGATGCTTTTTGGGCCTGATAAGCCTGTTCCTGACGCTCTTTCAACTCATCCGCGGCCTGTGCTGCAATTTCAGGATCTAAATTTAAAATACGTTCAATTTCGGTTAGTCCGGAATCAATGCCCTGCGCATACTGACCTTGCTTAAAAAATGGCGTAATTTTGTCATGAATAATTCGACCTGCCACTATGTCTGGTAGTACACCCTCCAGACCATAACCGGTCAAAATTTGAATACGGCGGTCATTAATGGCAATCGTCATCAATAAGCCATTGTCGCGTTTAGCTGAACCCAGCTGCCAGGCTTCAGCAACACGCATGGAATAATCAAAAATATCTTCCTGCCCCGTGGTCGGAACAATGACTACACCTATTTGCCCTTTGCCTTCATTATAAAGTTTTAGAATACGCTGACTGAGTTGCTGTTTTTCAGCGGGACTAAGTAAATTTGCCTGATCAATGACCGGTTCATTCAGGCTGGGTAAGTCGCGCTGAAGCTGCCCTTCAGCCATGTCATTGGCAATTTGTGGCTGTGAGACTGCTGCAGTTTCTGTATTTTGGGCTGGAGTATTTTGATTATTTTTAGGTTGTAAGATTTCACGGGCTACGATGACTTCTTCAGTATCTGTAGCCGTCGCCGTTTCTGCTGAAACAAGTGTTGTCATTCCCATGCCCAACATAAGAATCAAACTAGCACAGTATTTCAGCAGTATTTCAGGCATCTGATCTCTCACTTATCTACAGATATTACTTATTCAAAGGAAACCGTTGGTGCTTTCTGTGCACTTTGCTCGGCGCTAAAGTTCGGTTTGGTGTCCATACCAATCACTTTGGCTGTCATGACTTGCGGGAACTGACGCGCATAAGAGTTGAAGTCCTGTACTGTCGTAATATAACGGTTACGCGCCACTGCAATCCGGTTTTCAGTGCCTTCTAGCTGTACCTGTAAATCACGGAACTGTTGATTCGCTTTTAGATCCGGATAATTTTCAGTCACAGCCAAAAGACGCGATAAGGCACTGGTCATCTGGGCCTGTGCTTCCTGATAGCGCTGGAATAATTCAGGATCTTCCAGCACTTCACGATCTACTTTCAAACCGGCAACATTGGCACGTGCTTGTGTGACTTCAGTTAAAACCTGCTCTTCATGCGAGGCATAGCCTTTGACCACATTGACCAGATTAGGCACCAGATCAGCACGGCGCTGATACTGGTTTTGTACTTCCGACCACGCGGCCGTTACTGCTTCATCTTTGACTTGCAAGGTGTTATAACCACAACCACTCAGGGTCAAGGTACTGGCCAGCATCAAGGCGATAAGAGATTGTTTGAATACACGCATGATATCTTGTCCTCAATTCTTTATTAATATTTATATAATTAATTTGATTTTAAACAGTATTTTCTAAAGTTTTGTTACTTTTTATAATCTTTTTTAAGGGCTTCTCTTTAAGTTAGACAATATCCAAAAATAAAAAACCCGCCGTAGCGGGTTGTTTGAATGATTTCAGTGAATTTTCAACTGTTAAACATCTAGATAATCCAGAATACCTTCAGCTGCCTGACGGCCTTCCCAGATTGCAGTGACTACCAGATCAGAACCACGAACCATGTCACCACCAGCGAAGATTTTTGGATTCGAAGTCTGGAATTTGTATTGTTGCTGCTCAGCGGCAACGACACGACCTGAACCATCCAGATTGATTTCCACATCGGTGAACCAGTCTGCTGGACTGGTACGGAAACCAAAAGCCAGCAGAACTGCATCTGCCGGTAAAATTTCTTCTGAACCTGGAATTGGCTCTGGACTACGGCGACCGCGGCTGTCCGGCTCACCCAGCTGAGTAGTAATAAATTTCACACCGGTCACCTTTCCATTTTCACCAACAACTTCGATCGGCTGACGGTTAAACTGGAAACTCACCCCTTCTTCACGTGCATTTTGCACTTCACGGCGTGACCCCGGCATGTTTTCTTCATCACGACGGTAAGCACAAGTGACTGTCTCAGCACCTTGACGAATCGAGGTCCGGTTACAGTCCATCGCAGTATCGCCACCGCCTAAAACGATGACTTTCTTGCCTTCCACGCTGATGTATTCAGCTGGGTCTTTTTCCCAGCCTTGGCAACGGTTGACATTGGCAATCAGGAAGTCCAGCGCATCGTAAACACCATCTAGATCTTCACCGGCAAAACCACCTTTCATATAAGTATAGGTGCCCATACCCATGAATACCGCATCATAATCAGAAAGTAGCTGGTCGATGGTCACATCTGTACCAATCTCAGTGTTCAGACGGAATTCAACCCCCATACCCGTGAAAATTTCACGGCGGCGTTTCATCACGTCTTTTTCCATTTTGAATTCTGGAATACCGAAAGTTAGCAAACCACCGATTTCTGGACGTTTATCAAAGACTACAGGTTTTACCCCGTTACGTACCAGAATATCCGCACAGCCAAGTCCTGCAGGACCTGCACCAATGATCGCAACTTTTTTGTCTGTCCATTTCACATTGGACATATCTGGACGCCAGCCCAATGCAAAGGCCGTGTCGTTGATATATTTTTCAGCATTACCAATAGTCACCGCACCGAAACCGTCGTTCAGGGTACACGCCCCTTCACACAGACGGTCTTGCGGACAGACACGGCCACAGACTTCTGGCAAGGTATTGGTCTGGTGACACAATTCAGCCGCCTGGAACAACCGGCCTTCAGACACCAGTTTTAACCAGTTTGGAATATAGTTATGTACCGGACATTTCCACTCACAGTACGGGTTACCACAGCCTAGGCAGCGATGCGTCTGATTGGCTGCAATTTCCGCTGTATAAGGCTTATAAATTTCCACAAATTCTGCTTTGCGGACCTCAATCTCTTTTTTCTCTGGATCTTGGCGTGCGACATCCAGGAATTGAAAGTCATTATTCAGGCGTTCTGCCATGTCTCTCTCCGTGGGGAGATGTAAGGGGTTCACAGTTGCCTTACATCTGCCTATGTTTCTGCAGTAGTGGAATTATTGTGGATCAGCTTGAGTTGTTTTTAACAGCGTTTGCAAGTTGGCTGCTTTTGGCTTTACCAACCAGAACTTGCGGCTGTAAAAGTCAAACTCATGGCGGATCTTGTACGCCCAAGCACTACCCGTTTCTTTAATATGTTCATCCAGGATACGACCCAGGAAGGCTTTATGCTCTTCCATCGCTTCGGTGGAAATACGGTTCAGCTCAATCAGTTCATGGTTATAATGATCAACGAAGTCATTATCCAGATCAAGTACATAAGCAAAACCACCAGTCATACCTGCACCGAAGTTATGCCCGACTTTACCCAACACAGTCACGATACCGCCAGTCATATATTCACAACAATGATCACCTGCACCTTCAATCACGGCAAATGCACCCGAGTTACGCACCGCGAAACGCTCGCCCGCTGTACCCGCTGCATATAACTTACCGCCAGTCGCACCGTACAAACAGGTGTTCCCAATAATCGCGGTATTTTGGGTCTGGAATGGCGAACCTTTCGGTGGGAAGATCGAGATACGACCACCGGCCATACCTTTACCAACATAGTCATTGGCATCGCCTTCCAGGCTGATATGCAGACCACCGGCATTCCATACACCCAGCGACTGGCCCGCAGTACCATTCAGGTGAACTTTTACCGGATGGGCTTCCATACTCAGGTTGCCATAACGTTTCGCAATTTCACCAGACAGACGGGCACCAATCGAACGGTCACAGTTACCAATCGTGAAGCTATATTCACCGCCGGTTCCCGCTTCAATTGCAGGCAGAATCTCATCCACCATTTTTTCAGCCAGAATGCCTTTATCAAATGGTGCATTGCCCTGTACTTCGCAGTACTGTGCTTTACCTTCTGCAGCAGGATGTGACTCAAGCAATTTGCTTAAATCAAGATGTGCATGCTTTGCAGTTTCACCTGGCAAGACTTCCAGCAGATCAGTACGGCCAATCAGGTCTTTCAGACTTGACACACCGAGTGCCGCCAGCCATTCACGGGTTTCTTCAGCAATAAAGGTGAAGAAGTTAATCAGCATCTGTGGTTCGCCGATGTAGTGTTCCTGACGCAAGTGATCTTGCTGAGTTGCTACACCAGTTGCACAGTTATTCAGGTGGCAGATACGCAGGTATTTACAACCCAATGCGATCATTGGGGTTGAACCAAAGCCGAAGCTTTCTGCACCCAGAATTGCTGCTTTGACAACATCCAGACCGGTTTTTAAACCACCATCTGTCTGTACGCGAACTTTACCACGCAGGTCATTCACACGAAGGGCCTGATGCGCCTCAGAAAGACCAAGTTCCCACGGTGAACCTGCATGATGAATTGAAGAAAGTGGAGAAGCCGCTGTACCACCATCATAACCAGAAATGGTAATGAAATCGGCATACGCTTTCGCCACACCTGCCGCAATCGTACCGACACCCGGTTCGGAAACCAGCTTAACTGACACCATCGCCTGTGGGTTAACCTGTTTTAAATCAAAGATCAACTGTGATAAATCTTCAATTGAATAGATGTCGTGATGCGGAGGTGGCGAAATCAGGGTAACGCCCGGTACAGAGTAACGTAAACGGGCAATGAGACCATTCACTTTACCACCCGGCAACTGACCACCTTCACCTGGTTTTGCACCTTGCGCGACTTTAATTTGAAGGACTTCTGCTGATGTTAAATAAGCAGGCGTCACACCAAAACGGCCCGATGCAATTTGTTTGATTTTCGAGTTACGGATGGTACCGTAACGCGCTGGATCTTCACCGCCCTCGCCTGAGTTTGAACGACCGCCAATCGTGTTCATGGCAATCGCAATCGCTTCATGTGCTTCAGGTGACAGTGCACCCAAAGACATGCCGGCAGAGTCAAAGCGAGGCAGGATATCTTCCACAGATTCCACTTGATCCAGTGCAATCGAATTGTCTGTTTTCAGTTTGAATAGGTCACGGATCGTTGCAATCGGCCGGTTGTTCACCAGTTCTGCATATTCTTTAAAGTCTGCGTAGTTCCCAGAACGTACGGCTTTATGCAGCGAGTTGATTACATCCGGGTTAAAGGCATGATATTCCTTGCCAAAGACAAACTTCAGCAAACCGCCCTGATCAATTGGCTTACGGTTTTTCCAGGCAATATCCGCCAACTGTTTCTGGTCATTTTCAAGATCGACAAAAGTTGCACCCTGAATACGGCTTGGTACACCGATGAAGCATTTATCCACCACTTCATTAGATAAGCCCACGGCTTCAAACAACTGACCACCACGATAAGAAGCAACCGTAGAAATACCCATTTTAGACAGGACTTTCAGCAGACCTTTCTCAATCCCCTTACGGAAATTGTTTTGCGCATAGATTGGGTCACCCAATAATTCACCTTTGGCGACCAGATCATTGATCACGTCATAAGCCAGGTATGGGTAGATGGCTGTCGCACCAAAACCAAGTAGCACGGCAAACTGATGTGGATCACGAGCAAAACCGGTTTCAATAATCAGGTTAGCGTCAGTACGCAAACCAGTATTGATCAAGTGATGATGCACCGCACCGGTGATCATGAAGGCATTGGCTGGCAAGTAGCCTTCACGGATTTTTTTGTCTGAAAGCACCAATAAGGTTTTACCATCACGAATGGCTTGTGCAGATTCTTCACAAATACGCGCAATGGCTGCTTCCAGACCTTCGGTTTCAGCATAGTTCAGGTCGATATCTGCGATTTCGTAACCGGCACGACCCAAGGTACGGATCTGATGCATTTTCGAATTAGACAGCACAGGGCTGGAAATGATCAAGCGGTCTGCATGTTCAGGCCCTTGTTCAAAGACGTTTTGCTCACGACCCAAACAGGTTTCCAGTGACATCACAATCGATTCACGTAACGGATCGATTGGCGGGTTGGTCACTTGTGCAAACTGCTGGCGGAAATAATCCGACACATGACGCACCTGACGTGACAATACCGCCATTGGAGTATCATCACCCATTGAGCCTACAGCTTCCTGACCGCTTTCAGCAATCGGACGCAACAACTGGTCACGCTCTTCAAAGGTCACCATGAACATTTTTTGTGCCGCTTTCAGGCCATTGCCTTTTAAGCCTTGATCACATAAATATTCTTCCAGCTCTGGACTACCTTGCAAACGCACAGAATTTTCACGTAACCATTCACGGTATGGACGCATACGTTTCAGATGATTATTGACATCTTGAGTATCCAGTACCTTGCCGGTTTGCGTATCAATGACCAGCATTTGGCCAGGACCGACACGGCCTTTAGAAATCACATCTTCAGGTTGGTAACCCCATACGCCAATTTCAGACGCCAACGTGATATAGCCATTTTTGGTAATCACCCAACGCGCAGGACGCAGACCGTTGCGATCCAGCATACAGATCGCATGACGACCATCCTGAATCACCAGACCAGCCGGACCGTCCCAAGCTTCCATATGTTTTGAGTTGAATTCATAGAAAGCACGAAGATCAGCATCAAGTGTTTCCACGTTCTGCCAGGCAGGTGGAACCAGCATACGGAGTGCACGGAACAGATCCATGCCGCCACCCACCAGAATCTCCAGCATGTTGTCCAAGCTTGAAGAATCTGAACCGGTACGGTTCACAATTGGATTCAGTTCAGTTAAACCTGGTAATAACGGATTTTCAAATTTTGGTACACGTGCCATGGCCCAGTTACGGTTCGCAGTAATGGTATTGATTTCACCATTGTGTGCCAGGTAACGGAACGGTTGTGCCAAAGGCCAGCGAGGCAAGGTATTGGTCGAGAAGCGCTGATGGAACACCACAATATGCGATTCCAAACGTGGATCAGCCAGATCTGTATAAAAATCTGCAATCGCTTCCGGCATCATCAAGCCTTTATAACTGATCACCGTTGAACACAAAGTTGTGACATAGAAAGACGTATCATTGCTTAAAAGCTGCTCTGCACGACGGCGTGCCAGGAATAACTTACGGTTAAATTCAACCTCAGTCACACCCATTGGACAGTTAACAATAATCTGTTCAAATGCCGGCATTGATTGCAATGCAATTTCACCCAGTGCATCGACATTGGTCGGAATCACGCGCCAAGCCAAAACGATTAAACCTTCAGCTTCAATCTCTTTGTTTAAAACCTGTTTGGCATGAGCAGCAAGCGCCGGATCAAGATTTAGAAACACCGAACCCACAGCAAACACTTCACTTAAGGTGGTATCGCTTAAGCGTTTGGCTTCTTCACGGAAGAATTTTTTCGGCATCGCCAAGAGCAGACCACAACCATCCCCGGTTTTGCCATCCGCGGCAATACCACCACGATGGGTCATACAACTCAAACTATGAATCGCGGTCTTGACGAGATCATGGCTAGCATCACCCTGCATATGGGCAATCAAACCGAAACCACAGTTATCTTTAAACTCATCCGGTTGGTATAAACCTTGAGCGGGAGCTACATTGTTAGGCGATGGCATGTGCATAGCGTACCCTTCTTTCACGAAGCCTCAACAGGCTATTAAACAATCTAAATTTTTCTCTGCGCTGGCGTCTAATGGACTTTCGAAGACCGTCTTGGTAGAGCAAAAGCATTTTTCTTTATTTCTTCAGACTAGTCCTTTTTTAGACTAAATGCATAACAAATAAAGTTTATTCTGCTCATGAATAACATAAAAATCTGGAATAAATATGACATTCATACAGTGTCATCGAATCATTTTTCGCGCTAAAACAGGGAGATTAATTCAATTCATGCACCAATAAAGCAAATTCCATGCCAACAAACAGCGCATAAATTAAAACAATACAGATGACAAAGATTTAGCGCAGAACAGCACTCTAAGGGTTAATTTTAATGTGCATTTTTTGCACCAAAAGCGCTCATTTTTAATTCTGTAATTTTTTGGATGCGCTATTTTAGACCGGACTAATTAAATGGATCACTAATCTCGTTATTTTGAGGACGCGGATTACTGCCCTGAGCAGGTCGATTATTGTTATTTTGTGGTTGAGGTATACTTTCTACAGCACTTTCAGATTTCTGCACATCAACTACATTTCCCGATGAATCACGTCGCACAATTGTGGTACTGGTAGTCGCAGCATCAGAGCTACGCGGCTTGGACTCAGTTTGGGTTTGCTGCTGTCTAAGTCGTACCGATTCATCTACTTTCGGCAAAGGCACATTTTTCAAACGAATTTCGTAAAGCTTTTGATTACTAGCCAATTCCTCTGAACCCAGATTATTGACCAGACTAACATATTGCTGCATTGCTACAACTTCAGGCTTGACTGAGGCCGGTAAATTTAACTTCAGTGTAGATAAAGCCTGATTGGCTTGCGCCGCCGTTTTATATTGACCATATAACAATACATACTGTTCTGGCTGATTTTCACCCGAGATTCTTAAATAAATAAAAGGTTTACGATCGGACTGTTTTTTAAGAAAACTTTTTAAAATGGCTTCATTGGTCACACGAAATAATTCAATGGCGTGCTGGTTTTTCGCTTCATTGACAAATTTGGTACCACGGAATTCCGGCTCATGACTGGCATTCACGACGGTACGCGTATTTAGGTCCAGTGGTTTCACTTCCTGAAAAAGTGCACCAAGATGGGTCATTGTGGCGACTTTTTCTGGTTGAATCTGCAACTGAACTTCAGTTTCAGGCTTTTTTTCAATTTCGACGACATCATCTGAATCAGTCACCGCCCAAAAAACTAAGGCAGCAAATAGGCAGCATACACCACAGACCAGCCAGAAATAATGCTGAATCTTTTGCCAAGGAGTATGTAATGCTGCCATAAAACTAAACCTATGCCTGACTGGCTAAAATTGCCTGTTTCATTAACTCGAGATCAAAGTCTCGGGTAATCACTGCTTCGCCTAATTGCTTTAATAACACCAGACGCAATTGTCCATTTAAGACTTTTTTGTCATGGGCCATATAGGCCAGAAAATCATCCAGAGGGATTTTAGGACAAACCACAGGAAGTTTGGCACGAGAAATGATTTTTTTTGTACGTTCTAAATCTTCTTGAGAAATCCAGCCCATACGCTGTGACAGATCCACAGCCATCACCATACCGGTAGCTACAGCCTCGCCATGTAGCCAGACACCATACCCCATATAGGATTCAATCGCATGACCAAAGGTATGACCTAAATTGAGTAAAGCACGCTCCCCTTGCTCCTTCTCATCATTGGCTACAATCCGCGCCTTATGCACACAGGAACGATAAACGGCTTCAGCTAATAATTTCTCATCACGAGCGACCAGAGCATCCATATTATCTTCAAGCCAGACCAGAAATGACTCATCGCCTAGCAGCGCATATTTAATCACTTCAGCCAAACCTGCTGAAAGCTCTCGATCAGGCAAAGTAGCAAGCTGCGACATATCCGCCAGTACCACTTGAGGTTGCTGGAAAGCGCCAATCATGTTTTTACCGAGTGGATGATTGATCCCGGTTTTTCCACCAACACTTGAATCTACTTGCGACAGCAAGGTCGTCGGTACCTGAATAAAATACACTCCGCGCTGGAAACAGGCCGAAGCAAATCCGGCCATATCTCCAATCACACCCCCACCCAACGCAAGCACAGTACAGTCCCGATTAAACCTGGCTTCAAGCAGTGCATCAAAAATCAGATTCAGATGCTGGCTATCCTTGTATTTTTCACCATCAGGCAAAATACAGGTCGCAACACGTTTGTCCAGAGCCTCAATCGCCGTTTGATAACGCTGCAAATAAAGTGGTGCAACCGTAGTATTGCTCACAATCATTACTTGCTTGCCATGAATATAGGGTGCCAATAAGGCCTGTGGATCCAGATCGCTCCCGATAAAAATAGGGTAACGACGTTCTCCGAGTTCTACATATAAGGTTTGCATGCTTGATTAACCACTTTATTCAATGAATTTAGTTTTTGGAAGTAATGAGATTGAGAATCCGCTGCGCCAGATCACGCGCAGCACCCTGATTGGTCTCAATAATATGATGCGCCACTTCCCGATACAAGGGATCACGGACCGCCAATAAATCACGTAACTTTTGTTCCGGATTTTCGACTTGGAGGAGGGGACGGTTTTTATCGCGATAGGTACGTTGCAGTTGAATTTCAACCGGCGTATAGAGATAGACAACAATTCCGCGCTGTTTCAGATAATCCCGATTTAAGGTCTGAGTAATGGCCCCACCACCAGTGGCTAAAACCAGATGGGGACGTGAGGTTAGGTCATTAATGACAGCAGTTTCACGGTCACGGAAACCCTGCTCCCCTTCTTTTTCAAAAATCCAGGGAATGGTCGCGCCTGTTTTACGTTCAATTTCATGATCACTATCTAGAAATTCACGTCCTAACAATTCTGCGAGATGTCGTCCTACTGTTGTTTTACCGGCCCCCATTGGCCCTACCAAATAAATATTTGGTAGGGTTTCAAACTCTTTGCTTGGCAAGGAGTCACCTATTCGTTTTGTTAAATTCAAAATATATTAATGATTTCTTGAAACACTGTCATTAACAATTCGAGGTGTAACGAAAATCAGTAGCTCACGTTTATTATCCGACTTTAAATCTTTACGGAATAAACGTCCTACATAAGGGATATCCCCCAAGAATGGTACCTTGGTTTGCGCATTACGGGTTTCCTGCTCAAAAATACCGCCCAGAACCACGGTTTCACCATTATCCACCAAAACATTGGTGTTGATCTGGTTTTTGTTAATAGTGAGTTGTCCGGTCGGTGTCGGGTTGCCTGGAGAGTCACTGGTAATATTGAGTTCCATCTGCACTTTACCATCTGGCGTAATACTTGGCGTAACATCCAGACTTAAGGTGGCATCAATAAATTCCGTGGTAGACACTGCATTCGCACCACCACCCTCTGCTGACTGGTATGGAATTTGTGAACCAGAGGCAACAGTCGCTTTTTGCTTGTCCGCTGTCAGTACTTTAGGGGTAGAAATCACCTCGCCATAACCATCTGCCTGAAGTGCAGAAAGCTCAAGATCCAGCATAAAATCAGAGAGACTGATTAAACCAAAGGCAATACGGCTTGCACCCTGACTAGTAACCCCCAAGTCCACATTAAGATTATCCGGTCGTTGAATCGTATACTTACCATCATCATCAGGTGTTTTTAAATCCCATAATGTAGTATCACTACCACCTACCAATAAATGATTATTATCAGTTATACCTTGAGACAGAAGCCCCCATTTCACCCCCATCTCTTTGGTGAAGTCAGTGGTAGCTCGCACAATACGTGCTTCGACCATCACCTGCTTGACCTGTACATCAAGTAGATCCACCATATTCCGGATTTTATCAATAAAGAGCTGAGTATCATTCACAATAATGGTATTAGTTCGTGCATCAACAGATACTGAACCACGTGAACTTAATAAACTTTCTCCACCATCATTATTATTCGTGCTACTCGAACCACCTGAGCCAGATGCCCCTTTATTCTGTGTAATCAGTTTTTCAATATCAGCGGCTTTGGCATAACTGAGCTGCATATATTCAGTTTGGATAGGGGCAAGTGCAACACTCTGTTTAATAGCCTTAGCTTCTTCCTCTTCAGCCTTAATCAGCTCTGCAACTGGTGCGATCCAGATCACATTGCCATTACGGCGTTTATCCAGATTTTTGGTTTTTAGCACAATATCCAGCGCCTGATCCCACGGTACCTCTTTCAAGCGCAAGGTAATGTTACCTTGTACACTATCTGCAGCCACCATATTGATATCGGTAAAATCAGCCAGGAGCTGTAGTACACGACGGACTTCGATGTCCTGAAAATCTAAAGAAATCTTCTTACCCGTATAGGCAACGGTTTTAGGACGCAATGGACTCTTGGCTTCTGGTCGTTTCAAACTGATGGTCAGCTTGTTATCAGTCTGATAAGCCATATATTCATAACTTTCCGCAGACTGAATCGTAATGACTCCTGAACCATTTTGATTCACGGCATCGACACTGGAAACTGGTGTAGCAAAATCATTTACATTTAGACGACGGGTCAAATGAGCCGGAATCTTGGAACCTAAAGTGCGCACAATAACCTTGGTACCCTGCTGCTGTACATCAACAGGAGTATTATTTCCTAGCAGATCAATAACGACCTGGCCTTCACCTTGCGCACCGCGCTGGAAACCAATATTACTGATACCCTGAGCTGACTGTTGCTGCACAGGTTGAGCTATGGCTACGGGAGTTGCCGAGTTAATTTTAAGAATAAAGGTATTGCCTTCCACGCGAGTCGTAAAGGCTCCAGCCTCAGTCAGATTTACCGTCAGACGTGCCCGCTGAGCATCCGAAGTGACATCCACTGAACTGGCTTCACGTGTTGCCACCGGAATACTGCTTTGTTTTAAATTCTGTTGTGCCTTGTCAAAGTCCAGAATCAAACGTGACGGCGATTCTAATTGGTAGGCTTGTGGTTGTGGTGGCAAACCATTGAATATCACCCGAATCTCAGTTCCTTGCCCAGGAAGCTGCATGGGTACTACATTGGTCATTGAAACCTGTGCACTAGCCGCTTGCATCACCGCAATCGCAACAGCACCCATGGAAAACTGACGAAACACACGATTCATTGTATTAACATCCCCAAAAATAAATTCTTTAATACTCTTATTCATTGTTATTCCTTTAAAACTTATGGCGCCGGCCCGATAAGAACCAGACTTCGCGGACGTTCCACATATCCCTCACGGCCATCTGGAATAATCTCAATCAAATCGATTTGTGTTGGTGTAATTCCAACCACACGACCATGATTAAGTCCCATATAGCTACCACGTTGAATCCGCTCAACCTCACCATCAGGTGTCTGGATTAAAGCCAGAATCTGTCCTGCCTGATTGCGCATGCTGCCTTTCATGGTCAACGTTTCGAGCGGATAACTTTCTAGCGGTTGCAATTGACGTGATAGGTTTGGATAAACCCGTTTCCCCGCCATAATTTTCAGTTCGGCAGCCAGAGAGCTTGGTAAAAAAGGACTTTTGATCTGATGTGCTGCATAGTTGAAGGTTTCAACTGGCATAAAATCAGGCGCAGGTTCAATCGGTAAAGGCGGCTGATTACGAATATTGGCCATTTCCTGATTGACTGCATCAATGCGTGAATCACATCCCAATAATAAAAACCCAAGCGTTAAAGCTGAAGTAATTTTAATGTTCTTCATTACTGCGCCCCCTGAGTAGTACTATTAGCTGCAGGCTGCACTGCAGCGCCTTCCGCATTACCAACATAACGATAAGTTTTGGCTTTCACCACATAATCAATGACCGGAATTTCAGATTTTTTCTCTTTGTTTTCAGTACCGGTAATGGTGAAATCATGCAGCGTGACAATACGCGATAAGCCGGCAATACTGCTTACAAAAGAACCAAAAGCGTGATAATCTCCAGTGGCTTCAATCGCAATTGGCTGCTCAATAAAGAACTCTTGTTTAATTTCAGGTTCCAGACGGATATTTTTAAACTTCAAGCCTGAATTCACACCGCTCAGATTAATATCTTCAACTAGACCTGGAATTTCAGTTTCTTTTGGCAACTGTTCTAACTGCTGGTTAAAACGGGCTTCCATTTCCTGAAGCTGGATTTGATATTGTTGTAAATTGCGTAATTTGGATTCTTTTTCACGGAATTCATTCAGCAGGTTTTGTTCCTGGGTACTGGCTTGTGAAATCGATTCAATCGTGCTTCTGATCATAACGAAGTAAATCACCGCAAATGCCAGCGCAGCAATAAAAATCCAACAGGTAATTTTGACCGACAAAGGCCAGCTACCATAGTTATTTGGATCTAATGTATTGAATTGCTGAAAAAACTTTTCAACAGTCATTTTGTTTTTGGGTACAGCGACGACATCCTGGCTGAACTCATCGAATTCTTCATTACTCATGATGATGCCCCCGTAGTTGTAGCGACTGCTTGTTGTTCTTCGTTAAGTACTGGCTGAGCGATCTGATCCAGATCTACCGTCACGGTAAAACTACCATAGGACTCTTCCACACGTGGAATAATAGAGCTCGGTGCCTTTTCTTTTGCTTCTTCAGCCACTAGGAAAGCGTTCATAAAGGCATTTCGATACCAAGATGAAGCTTCCAGATTACGGAGCAGTTCTGCGACCGTATTTGGACTCTCAGCTCGACCTTCAATAGTAAACTTGTCACCGATACGCTGGAATTTGGTGATATACATATTGCTTGGGGTCACCCGTACAATTTCATCAATCAAATGCACCGCAATCGGACGCTGAGTTTGTAGACCCTGAATCAGTTTCATCCGTTCAACAATCGCATTACGCTGTTCTTGTAAACCTTCAAGCGCCTTTAACTGCACATCCAGATTCTGGTTAGTACTTTGAATCAGCTGATTGGCCTGCTCCTGATCTTGAAGCTTGTGATCATAATAAAACCAGGTTGAACCCGCTGCCGCTAATCCCAAGAAAAGCGCCCCCACGCAGATTGCCACGAATTCATTATTTCTTTTAATTCTTAGCTCATCACGCCAAGGAAGTAAGTTAATTCTTGCCATTAATCAAAACTCCTTAATGCCAAACCGCATGCAACCATGAGTGATGACGCGTCATTTTCAATTTTTTTAATATCAATTTGAGGAGAAAAGCCCATTTGCAAAAATGGATTCGCGATCGTGACACGGTAACCGAGTTTTTGTTGTAATAATTTTGCCAGACCTGGAATATTGGCATTCCCGCCGGCCAGTAAAATATGGTCAATCTCATTAAACTGAGAAGATGAAAAGAAGAATTGCAATGAACGGGCTGCCTGTTGTACCACGGCATCCAGGAATGGCTCTAGCACTTCAATATCATAATCATCCGGTAAAGCACGGGTTTTTTTAGCACGTCCAGCTTCTTCAAAGGATAATCCATAGCGATTCTGAATTTCCTGAGTCAATTGCTTGCCGCCAAACACCTGCTCACGGGTATAAATAATCTTGTTGTTCTGCATCACCGACAAGGTCGTCATACTATGACCAATATCTAAGATACCAACCGTATTGACCCCCATCGGCAAAGTGTCAGAAAATACCTTAAAGGCATTTTCCAGCGCAAAACTTTCTACATCTGCAATCTTAGGCGTTAGACCAGAAATTTCCAAAACTTCAGAACGTGCTTCGACATTTTCAATTCGGGTAGCGACCAATAGCACATTGACCCGGTTTGGATTAGTAAGACGGTCTGGCAGAACTTCAAAGTCCAGACTCGCTTCATCTAGTGGGAAAGGAATATATTGTTCCGCATCTTCACGAATCTGAACCTCACGTTCGTCATCCGACATATCTGCATCCATCTCAATGATTTTGGTGATGACCATTGAAGTTGGAATCGCAAAAGCGGCCTGATTCGACTGGGTATTGCCCAAATTAATTGCACGCCCAAGGGCATCAGCGACTGCTTCTGGGTTTAAGATGTTTTTTTCAACAACACTGTTTTCCGATAATGGGACCAAAGCATAGCTCTCTACCCAGTAACGGCCACTTTTTACAGAAAGTTCTAAAACCTTAACAGAAGTCGAACTAATATCGACTCCTATTAACCCCTTATTTGGTTTACGATATAACCTGCGCACAATACACTTCCTATTATTTTTTTGTCCCCAATTCAATCTAACTTACCAATTGGTCCAGTCTATAATTTTATATAGATACAATAACTCATCTAACAATATGGATATCGACAGGATATACTGACCGGTAATTAGTTCGCCATTAGCTCTTATTAAAACTTACTTGTTATGAAAAAGCTATCTTGTTCAGGCCTTGTTCATCCATTTTTTTTGATCATTATCATTATACTGATCTCAATTCCGATGGGTTTCTATGGCATGTATCTCTATATTGCCCCATCTTTGCCTGAAATGTCTACGCTTAAAAAGGCCCCTTTATTAAAGCCTTTACAAGTTTTTAGTTCAGATAATGAATTAATTGCCGAATATGGAGGCAAGCTTTCTGTTCCCGTGAAATATGAACAAATTCCAACCGAATTTATTCATGCTTTCCTCGCCGCTGAAGATTCCAGCTTTTTTGAGCATAGCGGAATCAGCTTTAAAAGCTTGGGCCGCGCACTCAGTGAAACGGTGACCGGCTCGGATGTACAGACCGGTGGTTCGACCATTACCATGCAAGTGGCAAAAAACTATTACCTTAGCCCTGAACGGACGCTGAAGCGCAAACTGACTGAAATTTTTCTGGCCCGTAAAATTGAGCAAAACTTAAGTAAAGAAGAAATTCTGACCCTGTATGTCAATAAAATTTTCTTGGGGAAAAATGCTTACGGCATCGCCGCAGCAGCTAAAATTTACTATAACAAGAGCTTAGAAGAGCTTTCAATTGCACAAATGGCCATGATCTCTGGCCTGCCTAAAGCACCTTCTCGATACAATCCGGTCGCCAATCCCAAACGTGCCTTGGAACGTCGTAACTGGATTTTGGGTCGTATGCTACAACTAGGCTATTTGAACCAGAGCCAGTATCAGCAAGCCATTGCTGAACCGGTTAATCTGGATATGCCTGACCGGAGCACCCGAAACAAATTCCCTTATGTCGGTGAGATGGTACGTTCTGAACTGGTACAAAACTTTGGTGAACAGGCGGTAGATTCTGGTTATAAAGTCTATACCACCATCCATAGTGAACGTCAGGCCTATGCGGAGCAAGCGGTACAAGAAGGCCTAGAGGCTTATGATCGTCGACATGGCTGGCGTGGTGCTGAAGCACATGATCAACCCCTCAACAAGTTCCGTGCCTATGCCAATACTTATCCTGCGCAAGTAACTCAGGTGGGTAATTCCAGTTTTGAAGCACTCATGCAGGATGGAAGCAGCGTGACTGTTCCCTGGTCAGGTATGTCCTGGGCGCGGCGCTTTCGAAACGTTAACAGTGTAGGTGGTGCACCGAGCAAAGCATCCGAGATTGTCAAAGTCAAAGACATTGTTCGCTTAAGACCCAATGAAAATAAAACCTCTTGGTCATTGGTGCAGATTCCCAATGTGCAAGGACAATTGATTGCCATCAATCCAAATAATGGTGCGATTGAAGCGATTGTCGGGGGATATAATTTTTATCAGTCGAAATTTAACCGTGCAACCCAAGGCTGGCGTCAACCTGGTTCTACAATTAAGCCTTTTGTTTACGCACTGGCTTTAGAGCGTGGCATGACACCACATACCATGGTCAATGATGCACCCATTACCATTGGCAAATGGACACCACGTAACTCGGATGGCCGTTATCTGGGTATGATCCCGCTACGTCGTGCACTGTATCTGTCACGTAATACAGTCTCAGTGCGCTTATTACAGGCCGTCGGGATTGAACGTACACGTCAGTTATTTATGGATTTTGGTTTACAGGACAGTCAGATTCCTCGTAACTATACCATTGCCTTAGGTACCCCGCAGGTTCTCCCGATTCAGATGGCGACTGGCTATGCCACCTTTGCCAATGGCGGTTACCGAATTCAGCCGCACTTTATTACCCGTATTGAAGATGCCTATGGCAATACCATCTTTGAAGCCAAGCCTGAATATGCCTGCATTTCATGTATTAATGAAAAAGAAGAAACAGTTCAAGCCACTGATCCTATTACCGCAGATGACGAAGCAATTGCAATCAATAATACAACTTTAGAGCAAAAACAGGCCGCACCTAAAGTCTCTGCCGAAGACAGTAATTATCGTCAGGCACAGCGTATTTTAAAATCCAGTTCTGCCTATGACATGGCCAACATTTTGCGTGATGTGATTCAACATGGTACCGGTCGTGCTGCATTAAGAATTGGTCGTAGTGATATCGGCGGGAAGACCGGTACCACTAATGATGCCAAAGACGCCTGGTTTGCTGGCTTCAATGGCAAGCTGGTCACTGTCACCTGGGTAGGCTTTGACCAGCCGACAACTTTAGGTCGTCGTGAATATGGTGGTGTGGCAGCTCTACCGATCTGGACCGATTTTATGGGCAAGGCATTAAAAGGCCAGCCGGAAGCCTGGGTACGTTTAGACCGGAATGCCAAGGCACCAGTAAATCGTAATAAGGGGGTTCAGGCTGATGAAGCACAGAATGATCCATCTTCTCCGCCTCTGGCGACAGCGCTTTACCGTCCTGCACCTGTGGTCGTCCCGAAACGCACAGAAACTGACTTTGAAGATTTGCCAGATCAACCGATTCGTTTACCAGATGATGAAGGTTCTGCACCACAAGAACAGCCTCTTCAGCCGAACCGGGTAGATTCTCTGGAAAATTTGATCGAAGAAGTTCAGTGATCTGACTAATATAAAAAAGCCCTCAGTTGAGGGCTTTTTTATATGCATTTTTTATTTTTTCTGGAACAGGTAAATCTGATATTGCGCCATCAATTCAAACTGATCCTGCTGTTCAAGTGCTAAACGACGTTCAGGTTTGGCCTTATAAGCATAGGGCGTCATCGCAATCAGGTTTTTTAAATCAGCCTGTGGCAAAACCATTGGCGCATCAATCACCTGCTCACTGATCAGATTAAACTCATCTTGCAGTTGCTCAACAAACTTCTGCGGCTCATGTGGTTTCACTTCTTCAAACAGCGCTTCACGCATAGCATATAAATGTTGTGGCGCTGGTGTCACCACCATCAAATAAGATTTTGGTTTTAGAACTCGCAGGATTTCCTGTTTGGGAATTGGACTAAACAAGCTGGTACACAGATCAATCAACTCATCTAATACTGGTAAAGTCGCTCCGGTTCCCACGACCCAAGTCACCTCTTTATTCAGTTTGGCTGCGACCTGAACCGCATTCTTGGCAATATCGACCCCAACACATTGCAGCACTTCGGCCTGCATGGCATCGGTATAGTAGCCTTCGCCACAGCCAATATCTAAAAGGTTTTCAATCCGCAACTCGCGAATCTTTTCTACAACAGCCTGTTGCAAAGGCGCATAATGACCTGCACTGAGAAATGCGCGACGTGCCTGCACAGACTCAAGCGTATCTCCCGGGTTTTTGCTGTGCTTGTGCTGAACCACATGCAGGTTCACATAGCCCTGTTTGGCGACATCGTAACTATGATGATTCTCACAGCGCCATGTTCTTTCATTTAAGCTCAACTGCTGGCGACAGACTGGGCACATGAGTAAATTCATCATTTTCTCCAAAACAAAAAAGCCGGCATGCGCCGACTTTTTCTCATGCATTTCTTAACGCAATTTTAAGGTCATTAGACCCAAAACTACCAGCATAATCGTAATAATCCAGAAACGGATCACCACCTGGGTTTCACGCCAGCCTTTCTTTTCATAATGATGATGTAGCGGCGCCATCAGGAATACACGTTTATTGCGCATTCTTAATGAACCAATTTGCAGGAATACTGAAACCGCTTCCACGACAAAGACACCGGCCATAATCGCAAATACGATTTCCTGACGCACCATAACGGCAATCGTACCGAGCATTGCACCGAGAGATAAAGCACCGACATCACCCATAAATACTTGAGCCGGATGGGCGTTATACCAAAGGAAAGCCAGACCCGCCCCGATCATGGCAGCACAGACCACTACCAGTTCAGACGAATATTTTACATAAGGAATATGTAGATAGTTGGCAAATCGCACGTCACCGGCCAGATAGGCAAATACACCCAGACCTGTAGCAACCAGCACGATTGGCATAATCGCCAGACCATCCAGACCATCGGTCAGGTTCACGGCATTGGATGCACCGTTAATCACGAAATAGGTAAAGATAATAAAACCAATACCCAACGGAATCATCGACAATGGAATGCTTAGGTCTTTAAAGAATGGAATCAATAGATCCAGCATATTCGCGGTATGCACTGGATTGGTCTGTTGCTGCGCAATCACATACAAGGCAATACCAGCACCTAATGAACCCACTGAAGTCCAGAAGAATTTTTTCTTCGCAGGCAAACCCGCATTATCTTTATAACGGATTTTAATCCAGTCATCGGCCCAGCCAACGGCACCGAAAATCACCATCACACCCAGCACAATCCAGACATAAGGATTGGAAAGATCCGCCCAAAGTAGAGTCGAAATCCCGATTGAAAGCAGGATCAGTACCCCGCCCATGGTCGGTGTACCCATTTTCTTGGCATGGTTTTCAGGAGCATACGAACTCACTGCCTGACCATATTTCAGCGCCTGAAGCTTGCGAATCATTACAGGACCGAGCACCAGACCAATGGTCAGTGCCGTCAAGACACTGAGCAAAGCACGTAAAGTTAAATAACGAACCACCTGAAACGTGCTGTCAAAGCCCGCCAAATGTTCAAAGAGCCATAACAGCATTTAGAGTTTCTCCATCAATGCAGCCATCAATGTTTCCATATGGGTAAAACGCGACCCTTTAAACAGGAATGACATCGGCTGAGGTTGATGTGTTTCAATCAAACGAATTAAAAACGGTAATGCCTGCTCCTGATTCAGGAAAGCCTGCATTTTTTTACCATATTGTGTACTACGAGCACCTTCTTGTGCGGCAGGCGCAAATTCACCTACAGCCACCACAAAATTAATGCCTTTCACCGAGACCAGATCCCGACCGAGCTTGTAATGCTCGATTGCGGCAGATGAACCGAGTTCACCAATATCGCCGGTGACCATCACCCGGATGCCCTGCTGCTGCGCCAGAACTTCAGCCGCTGCACGCATCGAACCCGGATTGGCATTGTAGGTGTCGTCAATAAATAAATAGTCTTTGTACGGAATAAAGTTCAGACGACCTTTCGCACCCACGGCCTGTTCCAGACCGGCCACGATATCATCCAGACCAATACCGATCGCCAGGGCAAAAGCTGCTGCTGCGGTCGCATTTTCAACATTATGCTCACCGGCAAACGGCAACTGAACTGTTTTGGAGCCTTGTGCTGTATTCAGGGTAAAGCTTGAAGATTGAGCTTCAAGTACTACATCGCTGGCATAGACTTCACCACCAGCACCAAAACTTAAGCTTTTTTCAGTTCTTACTGCGGCACGAATGACTTCAGCAAAATCATCTGCAGCAGGAATAATTGAGGTTTCAGAGATATGCGCATAAATCTCGGATTTCGCGCGGCAAATCCCGTCACGACCGCCAAATTCACCTAAATGCGCAGTCCCGATATTAATGATCCCCGCCACATGCGGCTGCACCATTTTTGAAGTGTAATCAATTTCACCCTGATGACTTGCACCGAGCTCCATGACTGCATATTGATGTTCAGGACGTAGCTCCAGCAACATTACCGGCACACCAAGGTCATTATTCAAATTACCACGTGTCACCAAGGTCGGTGCCAGACGCGACAGAATGCTTCCCAGCATTTCTTTAGTCGTGGTCTTGCCACTACTGCCGGTCAAGGCAATGACTTTGAGTTGAGGATTCTGCTGACGGCGATAAGCACCTAACTGTCCAAGTGCCAAACGGGTATCTTCCACCACCAACTGGCAAATATCAGCATCCACCGGACGGCTGACAATGGCAATTTCACAACCTTGAGCCGCCACTTGCGCAATAAAGTCATGCGCGTCAAAACGCTGGCCTTTCAGCGCCAGAAAAGCATCACCTGCTTCTGCATCACGTGAATCAGTCAAAATCCGCTTGATCTGACCTGCAGGCTTTTTATCATTCAGCCAGTAGCTTTGGGTAGCCTGCTGTAATTGTTCTATGCTCCACGGCTCCAGCGCCGCAGTACTTGTTGTTGAGGTATGCATATCTGAATCCTAATGCGCTGAATAGGCTGAATCTGTTTTGCAATGCTGGGCATCAATCGCAGCTTGCACTTCGACCACGTCATCAAACCAGTGACGTACACCATCAATTTCCTGATAATTTTCGTGCCCTTTTCCTGCAATCACCACAATATCACCCGCCTGTGCGTGTTTAACCGCAAACTTGATCGCTTCACGACGGTCATGAATTTCATGATAGGTTTTGCCGGAAAAATCGATGCCATTTTTCATATCAGCAAAAATTTGTGCCGGATCTTCGGTCCGTGGATTATCAGAAGTGAGTACTGCGATATCTGAACCGTCTAAAGCAGCCTGAGTCATCAGTGGACGTTTACCACGGTCACGATCACCGCCACAGCCGAAAACAGTCCAGAGATTTTGTGAAACATGACGTTTCAAGGTCACCAAAACCTGGGTCAAAGCATCCGGGGTATGCGCATAATCCACCACAAACAGGCGCTCACCATCACGTAGCACCTGCATGCGACCTGGCGCACCTTTAAGCTGTGGTACAGTTGCAATCAAACTTTCCAAGTCAAATCCAGCCTGCTCCGCCATGATCAGACTGGCGACCAGATTTTCAATATTGAAATGACCCAGTAATGGACTGTTAACCACATATTCAGCAGAAGCAGTTTCTAGTTTAAAGTTCGCACCTGAAATGCTGTACTGAATATCCTGAACCTGATAATCCGCTTTTTGCTTGGTGGAATAAGTCAAAATTTTAGGCTGTGCCGGATTATTTTTCGCAGCATCCAGCATGATCTGTGCATGCTCATCATCGATATTGATGACAGCGACTTTTAAAGATTCAAACCGGAATAAATCCGATTTCGCTTCCGCATAAGCTTGCAGCGTTCCGTGATAATCCAGATGATCACGACTCAAATTGCTGTAACCCGCAATCTCGATATCACAACCATTCAAGCGACCTTGTTCCAGACCATGTGAGCTGGCTTCAATCGAGGCAAATTCCGCACCAGCCTGCGCATAGCCATGCAAGGCATTTTGCAGTTGCAAGGCATCCAGAGTGGTGTGCGAAGATGCTTCCAGATTTGGTAAAATCCCGTTACCTGTGGTACCCATCACTGCACAGGCTTTACCTTGCAGCATGATGAATTCAGCCACCAAGCGAGAAATCGTGGTTTTACCATTGGTGCCGGTAACTGCCAGAATTCGAGCAGCTTGAACAGGTTGAGTCGCTTGCAAATACTGCTTTTGCCATTGTCCCATCAGATGACGTACATCTGCTACCACCAAATTTGGAGATACATCCAGTTCAGTTTCTGAAATCACAGCCAATGCACCCTGATCCAAAGCTTTCTGGGCAAATTGAGCAGTTTTTTCCGGTTGTGACAGACTGGTCAGGGCAATAAAAATTTGTCCCAGTTTAACTTTACGACTATCCAGCTCGAAGCCCTGAAAGGATTGCTTCATCCAGTCAGCGACATCGTGAGGGGTGTAGAGATCTTGAAATGTAATAGACATTGATCACCTATTTACTGGACTTTGGGAGGTTCTAAAGGTTTGTCCAGAGGGACATTCAGCAGACGCAAGGATTCCTGCATCACACGGGCAAAGACCGGTGCAGATACCGTACCGCCATAGTAGGTGCCTTGTGGATTTTCTACCACCACCACCATGGCGATCCGTGGATCACTGACTGGTGCCACGCCGGCAAATAATGCACGGTATTCATTGGTCGAATAACCTTTACGGTCGGCACGCAATTTATGTGCAGTACCGGTTTTACCGGCTACGCGATAACCTGGGATGGTAGCGCGAGTCGCCGTACCACCTGGCAAGGTTGCAGTTTCCATCATCAGCAAGACCTGATCGGCAATCTTGGCATCAATCATCTGCTCACCCTGTGGCTGTTCTTCCAGCTTGTACAGGCTTAACGGTATTTTCACGCCTTTATTGGCCAGCATGGCATAGGCATCGGCCAGCTGTAGCACCGTTGCGTTCAGACCATAACCATAGGACATAGTCGCGACTTCAGATACATTCCATTTGCTCGGCGGCAGGATCAGACCAGCACTTTCACCTGGAAATTTCACCGCTGAACGCTGCCCAAAACCCAGACGCTTATAGAAGGTCGGCAAGGTTTCATAAGGCAGCGACAAGGCCAGTTTGGCCACACCGACGTTAGAGGATTTCTGGATGATGCCACCCAGCGTTAATTGGCCATAATTATGCGTATCGCGAATGGTGTGATTTCCGACCCGCATACTACCGGGAGTAGTATTGACGACTGAATTCGCCGTATATTTACCACTTTCCAAGGCCATCGCGACTGTCAGCGGCTTCATGGTCGAACCCGGCTCGAAAGAATCGACTGCACCGCGGTTACGCATGGCATCCTTGTTGAGCAGGCTGTTTTTATCATTCGGGTTATAGGATGGCCATGATGACAGCGCCAGAATTTCCCCAGTTTTCACATCGACTGCAATCGCAGTGGCTGAACGGGCATTATTGGCCACACCCGCAGCCGTCAGCTCACGGTACATAATATATTGCAGACGTGAGTCAATACTCAGGGTAATATTTTCGCCCGGCTCAACTTCTTTAATCACTTCAGGTTCTTTGACCCGGTTGCCTTTTTTATCGCGAATGATCTGCTGCTCGCCATCCTTTCCGGAAAGACGGCTATTCAGCTGCATTTCCAGACCTTCAATGCCGCTGCCTTCGCTATTGGTCAGGCCAATAATCTGAGAGTTCGGCTGTGGCTGCGGATAATAACGTTTATAGTTTTTCTCGGTATATACGCCCTGAAAATTACGTTTCATGATCAGTTCGGCCTGTTGGGGCGGAACTTCTTTTTTCAGGATCAGATAACGTGAACGCGGACGTTCTTCCATTTTTTTGCGCAGTTCTGCCCGATCCATACCGACTGCATCAGCCAGCTCATCCAGATTCAGGTTTTTATCAGGTAGCTGACGTTTGAGCTTGCGGCTATTCGGTTCTTTTTCCAGCGCCAGCATGGTTTCGTCATAGAGTTTTTTATTGTCAAAATAATCACGTGGATCAATCACAATTTTCATGATCGGGGTACTGATCGCCAATGGAATGCCATTACGATCATAAATTACGCCACGCATCGCCTTGATGGTATTGGTTCTTAAAATATTGGCATTGGCTTTATTTTGCAAAAAATCTTTATTAATAATCTGTACATAGAAAGCACGGCAAATCAGTGTCACAAAACACAGCAACACCACCGCCCACATGATGTAAAAACGATTGATATAAACATTTGAGGCATTTTTGTCGGTGACCGATTGTTTTTTACGTACCGGTTGCTTCTTTCTCTTGTCTACCATGTCGGAACGCTAGCCTTATTTTTTCTCATCTGAAGTTTGTGGTAAGGAAATCACGACACTTTGTGAAACCGGAGGTGAATACATACGCAGCTGTGTCACTGCACGCGTACCGATCTGTGCCGTCGCGCCAAAAGTTTGCTGTTCAATCAGCAAACGCCCCCACTCTGCATTCAGGTCATCCCTTTCACGCAGATAGGTACTCAGCTTTCTGTTATCCTGACGGTATTCAAATACCTGAAATACCACAAATACTGCACTGATGAAGACCATCAGTATCAGCATGAGATAGATTGTAACTTTTTTCAGCCACAATTTTTCTGTTTTTTTATCAACCACTTCCGTTTTCATGATCTGCCTATTAAGCTAAACGTTCTGCTACCCGCAGCCATGCGCTACGTGAACGAGGATTGGCTTTGACCTCCTCATCACTGGCTTTAACACGAGAAACTTTCTTTAAACGTCGCGTATCTTTCTGTTGTTGTGGCATTCCCCAGCCTGAATCTTCTTCAAGCGTTGACTCTTTTTGAATAAATTGTTTAATCAAACGGTCTTCCAGTGAATGGAAGCTAATTACCGCCAAACGTGCTTCAGGTTTCAAGATTTCAACGGCCTGAGGCAAGAAGATTTCAATATCTTCTAATTCCTTATTAATAGCAATACGAATCGCCTGGAAAGTACGGGTCGCAGCATGCTTATTTTTTTCCCATTTCGGGTGTGCTACTTTTACAATCTCAGCCAGCTTTGCCGTGGTATCAATATATCCGGCAGCCTTAATTGCCTTGGCAATACGGCGACTATAACGCTCTTCACCATATTTAAAAATGATATTCGCCAGGGCTTCTTCTTCAATCTGGGTCAGCCATTCTGCTGCGGTCGGACCTTGCGAGTTGTCCATACGCATATCCAGCGGGCCATCTTTCATAAAACTGAAACCACGTTCAGCTTGATCCAACTGCGGTGAAGAAACACCAAGATCCGCCATCACCCCATCGACGTGTTCAATGCCCAGTTCAGCCAAGGCATCTTTCAGATCAGCAAAGCTGGCATGAATAATTTTAAAACGTGAATCTTCTTGTTCGAGTTCAGCCGCTACAGCCAGTGCTTGCGGATCTTTATCAAAGGCATAGACACGTGCATTTTCATCTAATTTGGACAGCAATAAACGCGTATGTCCACCACGGCCAAAGGTTCCATCCACATAAGTTCCCGTATTGCGACCCGCCAACAAGGCATCAATCGTTTCGTGAAGTAATACAGAAATATGTGACATAAAAACTCAATCAATAGGGGGAAAAATTTAACTGCACATTATCACCCTGTTTAGGCAAAGCTCCAAACGACTTTTTGTAGATAAATATTACTTTCCATAGAGAAAACCGTTTTAGCATTTTTCTCATACAAAAAAGCCTCCGGTTTCGGAGGCTTTTTTCAATCCAGATGACTTCGCAGATCAATTAACGTTTGCTGTTATAAATCTGGTCGAAAATTGCACCATTCACAAAATGGGTTTTCTGTGCATTGGCCCAGCCACCAAAGACTTCATCAATGGTAAAGGTTTTGATTTTCGGGAACTGTGCCGAATATTTCGCTAATACTTTTTCATTACGTGGACGATAGAAATGTTTAGCTGCCATTTCCTGACCCAAGGGTGAATACAGGTAATTGATATAACCTGTTGCTAACCATTTATTGCCATTTTTCTCCACGGTACGATCCACAATCGCCACTGACGGTTCAGTCAAAATCGTAATTGATGGATAAACGATATCAAACTTATTTTTACCCAAGGTTTTTTGCGTTACTAAAGCTTCATTTTCCCAAGTCAGCAATACATCGCCAATCCCACGCTCAGCAAAGGTGGTCATTGAAGCACGTGCAGCAGAATCCATCACTTTCACGTTCTTATAAAGCTTGCCGACAAATTCCTGTGCTTTGGCTTTATTACCACCTGGCTGTTTCTCGGCATAACCCCATGCAGACAGATACACCCAACGCGGCAAACCACCCGTTTTCGGGTTCGGCGTAATAATTTGCACGCCTGGTTTAGTTAAGTCATTCCAGTCCTTGATGCCTTTCGGATTGCCTTTACGTACCATGAATACGATCGTCGAGGTATAAGGTGCGGAGTTGTGTGGGAATTCCTTTTGCCAGCCCGGCTGAATCTGACCAGATTTCACAATTTCTTCGATGTCGTTGGCGAGTGCCAAAGTCACCACATCACCTTTCAAGCCATCAACCACAGAACGTGCCTGTTTGCCCGAACCGCCATGTGACTGCTTGAAATTCACATCCAGACCGGTGCGGTTTTTCCAGTAAGCGCCAAATGATTTATTAAATTCATCATAGAACTCACGCGTAGCATCATAGGATACATTCAGAAACTGACGGTCTGCTGCTTGTGAAGCAGTCGCGGTCATGCCTAAACCAGTCGCCAATAAGGCAGCACTAAATAACGATTTTAATTGAATTTTCATGGCAGCACAGAGTTTATCTTCATTAGATATAACTATATGAAATAAAATCATTTATCGCAATTCACCCTACAACATCACAACACGATAAAATGAAAGGTTTTTCTGTATTAATATTTTGTTTTTAAAAGGAAAATACTATTTATTATTCTACCTATATCTAATATATAGAATTTTATGCATTAGATATAAAGAAAATGGATAACACTTTAGCCATTTTCTTTATTGTATTTAGACTACCGCTCACTTATCTTTTTTCATTGTAAATCTGGTCATAAATCGCCCCATTCACAAAATGTGTTTTTTTGCGCTTTGGCCCAACCACCAAAAACTTTATCAATGGTGAAGGTCTGGATTTTCGGGAACTGGGCTGAATATTTGGCAGCGACTTTGGCATCCCGCGGACGGAAGAAATATTTCGCAGCCAGCTCCTGCCCTTTCGGTGAATATAAATAGTTCAAATAGCCTTTTGCCAGATGGGTATTGCCATTTTTATTCACGTTCTTATCGACAATCGCTACTGATGGCTCGGCCAGAATTGAAATGGATGGATAAACGATATCGTATTTATCTTTACCCAGACCTTGGGTCGCCAGCAAGGCTTCATTTTCCCAGGATAAAAGCACATCCCCAATACCGCGCTCGGCAAACGTCGTCAGTGAACCACGGGCACCAGAGTCGAGCACTTTGACATTTTGATAAAGTTTTTTCACCAGCTCTTTGGCTTTCGCATCATTACCGCCGGGCTGTTTCAGTGCATAACCCCAAGCAGAAAGATAGATCCAACGCGGCGCGCCACCGGTTTTCGGGTTTGGGGTAATAATATCTACACCCGCTTTGGTCAGATCATTCCAGTCTTTGATTTGCTTTGGATTCCCTTTACGCACCAAGAATACAATCGTAGACGTATAAGGTGCCGAATTACTCGGAAACTCTTTTTGCCAGTCTTTCTCGATTAAACCTGCATTGACGATTTCTTCGATATCATTGGCCAAGGCCAAGGTTACGACATCGGCCTGCAAACCATCGACCACCGAACGTGCCTGCTTGCCTGAACCGCCATGCGACTGTTTAAAATTAACCGTTTGTCCGGTTTTCTGCTTCCAGAACTTGCCAAATTCTTCATTATATTCCTGATAAAATTCACGGGTCGGGTCATAAGAGACATTCAGGAAATGTTTGGCAATAGAATTCTGTACTGCTGTTCCCACTAAAATTGTCAAGATTGCGGATGCTATTATTTTTTTCATCTGATGTAACTCATTGTTTATATGACCCGCACTATACAAATCAAAAATAAACATAACAATCATACATTTATAATAATATCTACAATCTATTGCTGATTTTGAGATATCTTCTAACAATTAAATCCGGATACATATTCTGCCAGAAAAGTAATCTTCTGCTACAATATAAGACAGTTCTTCACGTTCTCTTCACAGTTGTCTGTTAAAAATAGGCCACCAAAACAGGAAATTACGATTTTTGGTAATTTTCCACAGAGTTATATTATTTCTTTTGTAAAAAATGTGACTTGGTTCTACTTCTTTATGATCAACTGTGATTAAATTGTAGACAGAGTATTAAAAAAACATTTTTAACAAAATAAAACCAACCAGAAGTAAGGAGGAAGTTTGGATATGAAATTTACATTATTCACAGCCAGCATCCTAAGCCTGATTATGTTGTTCTCGATTCAACTCGGTCATGCCGTCGTTGTGAAGACAGATTTGCCGAAGCCTACAGTAAGCACTGTTGAAAGCAAGACTTCGCCGATTGAAAAAGCGATTCAGCAACAAAAAACTGAAAAAACACTTCAAACAGAAGATAATCTAAAAGTCTTAACTGCATTTAAAGTCGCACCTTCGCAAAATTTCTTTGCAGAACAGAATTACCGCTTCACCCGCTTTGTACAAAGTATTTTTTCGAGCGATCATTCTTAAGCAGTACCAAAACACAACAGCGCTGAATATTTCCGGATTTAAAAGCCACATCACTCAATGTTGAATAAAGCATTAAGTGATGTGGCTTTTTCGCTATAATAGCTGCAATTTTATATCTAAGATTAGATCCGGCTATGACTGTTCGTACTCGTATTGCACCTTCTCCTACTGGTTTTCCGCATGTAGGTACTGCCTATATCGCCTTGTTTAACTTATGTTTTGCTAAACAGCATGGTGGTGAATTCATTCTTCGTATTGAAGATACTGACCAACTGCGCTCAACGCCTGAATCTGAAAAAATGATCCTGGATTCATTGCGCTGGTTGGGTCTGAACTGGTCTGAAGGTCCTGATGTCGGTGGCCCGCATGCGCCGTATCGCCAGTCAGAACGTATGGATATCTATAAAAATTATGCCTTGGAACTGGTAGAGAAAGGTCATGCTTTCTACTGTTTCGCAACTGCTGAAGAACTGGATCAAATGCGTGCAGAACAGCAGGCACGTGGTGAGTCGCCACGTTATGATGGTCGCGGTCTGAATCTCACTCAAGAAGAAGTTGAGCGTCGTTTGGCCGCTGGTGAACCACACGTCATCCGTATGAAAGTACCAACCGAAGGCGTATGTAAATTCAATGACATGCTGCGTGGCGAAGTGGAAATTCCATGGGCGCAAGTAGACATGCAAATCCTGCTAAAAACCGATGGCCTCCCAACCTACCATTTAGCAAACGTAGTAGATGATCATTTGATGCAAATCACCCACGTAATTCGTGGTGAAGAATGGATTCCATCTGCGCCGAAACATCAGTTACTGTATCAATATTTCGGTTGGGACATGCCGGTACTCTGCCACATGCCACTGCTGCGTAACCCGGATAAATCTAAGCTGTCTAAACGTAAAAATCCGACCTCAATTAACTACTATAGAGACATCGGTGTACTACCTGAAGCCTTGTTGAACTACCTAGGTCGTATGGGCTGGTCAATGCCAGATGAAAGTGAAAAATTCACTCTGGCAGAAATGATTGAACATTTTGATATCAAACGTGTATCACTTGGTGGTCCGATCTTTGATGTCGAGAAACTAAACTGGTTAAACGGTCAATGGATCAAGGCACTCAGCCCGGCTGAACTTCTAGACACATTATTGGCCTGGAAAGCAGATCGTGCCAAGTTAGAAGAAATTGCGGCTGCGATTCAACCACGTATTAACCTGCTGTCTGAAGCAGTAAATTGGTCTGCGCATTACTTCAACCACTTCCCGACCCTGTCTAAAGAACAGTTTGAAAGCAAGAAACTGTCGGATGAACAGGTACGTCAAAGTCTTCAATTCGCAATTTGGCGTTTAGAAAGCCTGTTTACTTGGAATAACGACACGGTGAGCCAGACCTTGATGGACTTGGCGACACAGATGGAAATCAAGTTACGTGATTTCATGCCTGCGTTCTTTATTGCGATCGCCGGTTCGACTGCGTCTACACCCGTGATGCAAACGATGGTGACCATTGGTCCTGATTTAACCTTTGCACGTTTACGTCATGCGCTGGAAATTGTCGGTGGTCCAAGCAAAAAAGAGCTGAAAGTCTGGGAAAAACTCAATGAAAGCTTAAAGTTGCCGAAAAATGAAGCAGTTGATCAAGCTTAATTAATTTTTGTGTTGACGTGTGAGCGCGATATCCCTAATATAGCGCTCACACAGACTGGGGTCATAGCTCAGTTGGTAGAGCGCTACAATGGCATTGTAGAGGTCAGGAGTTCGATCCTCCTTGACTCCACCAAATCAAGTCTTGCTTTAGCTGTGTTATTTGCCTCAATTGTCCCTATCGTCTAGAGGCCTAGGACATCGCCCTTTCACGGCGGTAACCGGGGTTCGAATCCCCGTAGGGACGCCATATTCAAGATGACCATAATATATTATGGTGATCTTATAAAAAACCCAAGCATTGCGACTTGGGTTTTTTATTGCCTGTATATTTTATGTTGGGCAATATTTCGGTTTCTTCGCATCTTCCGATAAAATAATCAGTAATTTAGAATTTTGGAGTTGTAATGCAATATCGTTGCCCTAAGTGTCAAAGCCCGAAAATCATGCCAGTGGCCCAGCCAGGTCAAGCAGCTCCACGTCCAGTGGTTCCTAAAAGCTTAATGTTTCTGGTCCCTGCCCTGTTCCTGTTATTATTACTGGTCATTATTAGCATCGCGATGTGGATTTTTGGCGATGGTGCAGGTACCACTTTACAGACTGCGACTGTGATCGTCTTTATTCTTTCTTTGATCGCAGGCTTTATGTTCTATAAGGACTTACCTGATTTTAAAATTTCAATGCAGGCATTCATGCAAACCCAAAAGAAATGGAAATGCCGTGAATGTAATCATGAGTGGGAAATCTAATTTACCCTCCACCATATAATAAACATAAAAAAACCAGCCCTGAGGCTGGTTTTTTTATTTACAAAAGTCGGAGATGATTAAACACCGATTTTGCGATATTTTTGACGCTTGGCTACAAGATCATCACCATCACGCTTACGGCGATATTCTTCAAACTCAGCATAGTTACCGGTGAAGAATTCAGGTGTTTCACCTTCGAATGACAAGATGTGCGTTGCAATACGGTCCAGGAACCAACGGTCATGCGAGATCACCATCACAGTACCTGGGAATACCAGAATGGCATCTTCAAGTGCACGCAAGGTTTCGATGTCCAAGTCGTTCGATGGTTCATCCAGCAAAATCACGTTTGCGCCCATTTGCAGGATTTTCGCAAGTTGTAAACGGTTACGCTCACCACCTGATAATTGACCTACACGCTTTTGCTGATCCTGACCTTTAAAGTTAAAGCGACCGATATACGCACGAGATGCAATTTCGTAATCACCAATCTTCAAGATATCTAAACCGCCAGAAACTTCTTCCCAAACGGTTTTGTTGTTATCTAAAGTGTCACGGATCTGACCGACATAAGCTACTTTAACCGATTCACCTAGCGTTACCGTACCGGTATCTGGTTGCTGTTCACCAGTCATCATACGGAATAGCGTGGTTTTACCCGCACCGTTCTCACCCACGATACCCACAATTGCAGCAGGTGGTACTGTGAACGTTAAATCTTTGTACAGTAAGCGATCACCAAACGATTTACTGATGCCTTCAACTTCTACAACCTTGTTGCCCAGACGTGGGCCAGGTGGAATGTAGATTTCAGAGGTTTCATTACGCTGTTGGAATTCGCGCGAGTTAAGCTCTTCAAAACGCTCCATACGCGCTTTGTTTTTCTTTTGCTGACCTTTGGCATTAGAACGAACCCATTCAAGTTCCTTTTTCAATGCTTTAGCAAAAGATTCTTCCTGCTTGTTCTCTTGCTCTAAACGGGCATTTTTCTGCTCAAGCCAAGAAGAGTAGTTACCTTGATACGGAATGCCCATACCACGGTCAAGCTCCAGAATCCATTCAGCAACGTTATCCAAGAAGTAACGGTCATGCGTAATAGCGACGATGGTACCCGGGAAGTCTTTCAAGAAACGTTCCAACCAAGATACAGAAGAAGCATCTAAATGGTTCGTCGGTTCATCGAGAAGCAACATGTCTGGTTTAGACAGAAGTAAACGGCAAAGTGCCACACGGCGGCGCTCACCACCTGAAAGCTTAGATACATCTGCATCCCAAGCAGGCAAGTTCAATGCTGCAGCTGCTTGATCCATCTGGTTCGCAAGGTTATGCGCATCCCAAGTCTGGATAATCGCTTCAAGCTTCTCTTGCTCTTTCGCAAGTGCATCGAAATCCGCATCTTCTGCTGCATATTCAGCAAAGACTTCATCCAGACGTGCCAAGGCATCAAGAGGTTCACGTAAACCATCTTCAACGTTACCACGAACGTCTTTGGTTTCATCTAAAGGTGGTTCTTGCTCAAGATAACCGATTTTTGTACCCGGTTGCGCACGTGCCTCACCAGAGAAATCTTTATCTACGCCCGCCATAATACGAAGCAAGGTAGATTTACCTGCACCGTTTAAACCAAGCACACCAATTTTAGCACCTGGGAAAAATGATAAGGAGATGTCTTTCAGGATTTCGCGCTTAGGCGGAACCATCTTCGACACTCGGTTCATCGTGTAAATATATTGGGCCACGTAGGACTCCTCAACTGAAAAACCAAATGGGGTTAAAACAACCACCCCAGCTCAAAAATGAGCGAAAAAATAATCGGCTATTATACGCAGAAAGCTGCGAAAACATAAGCCATTGCCATGAACTTCAATGCATTGTTACAAGTTTATTGCTGATGTTTTTTTAAACAGTTGTTTTCAGTAAAATAAATGACTCAAATCCAGGCCGATATATGAATATTTCATATATTTATTTCAACAAAATTGCACTTTTACTCATATGTGAAAATGCTACACTCAAGCCATAAACTTAAACAAGAAGATCAAACAGAATGAGTTATAAAGCAGAAACCCTTGCGATTCATGCAGGTTATACCCCAGAAGCAACCACCAAAGCTGTTGCAGTGCCGATTTACCAAACCACGTCTTATGCCTTTGACAATACTCAACATGGGGCCGATCTCTTTGATTTAAAGGTTCAGGGCAATATCTATACCCGAATTATGAACCCGACCACTGCGGTTCTGGAACAACGTGTCGCAGCACTGGAAGGTGGAATTGGCGCGCTGGCTTTGGCCTCTGGCATGGCTGCGATTACTTATGCGGTTCAGACCATTGCGGAAGCGGGTGACAACATTGCTTCTGTGTCAACGCTATATGGCGGTACCTATAACCTCTTTGCCCATACCCTACCAAAACAGGGCATTGAAGTCCGTTTCTTTGATTATGAAAAGCCGGAAAGTCTGCGTGACTTGATTGATGAAAAAACCAAACTGGTTTTTGTGGAATCGATTGGTAATCCACTGGGTAATATTATTGATCTGGAAGCTATTGCTAAAATTGCACATGAGTATGGCGTACCGGTGATTGTGGACAATACTGTTGCCACCCCCGTACTTCAAAAATCTTTCGATTTCGGTGCGGATATTGTGGTGCATTCCCTGACCAAATATATCGGTGGTCACGGCAATTCAATTGGCGGCATCATTGTGGATAGCGGTAAATTCCCTTGGGGCAAATATCCTAAACGTTTCCCTGCCCTGAATACGCCTGATCCAAGCTACCATGGCGTGAACTATGTCGAAGTTTTGGGGGAAGCAGCATATATCGCACGTGCGCGTGTAGTGCCACTGCGTAATACCGGCGCTGCGATCAGTCCGCAGAATGTGTTTTTGATTCTGCAAGGTCTGGAAACTTTAAGCTTGCGTATGGAACGTCATACCGAAAATGCACTGAAAGTCGCTGAATATCTGCAAAAACATCCTAAAGTGAAATGGGTCAATTACGCCGGCCTGAAAGATCACCCACAGCATGCCTTGGCACAGAAATATGTGAAAGGTAAACCTTCTGCCATTCTGACCTTTGGGGTAGAACATGGTCTCGAAGGCGGCACACGTTTTATTGATGCCCTGCAATTGTTCACCCGTCTGGTCAATATCGGCGACGCTAAAAGTCTGGCCTGCCATCCGGCGACTACTACGCATCGTCAGCTCAATGCCGAAGAGTTAAAATCGGCAGGCGTCAGTGAGGATATGGTGCGTTTATCCATTGGGATTGAACATAGTGATGACCTGATTGCCGATCTGGAACAGGCGCTGGCGGCCGTTTAAAAAGGTGCCCGAGCCGCTTCGAAACCTCATCATTTTGGTGAGGTTTTTTTATTTATTTTCTAAAACAGCCACTTGCTTTACTTTTTATTTTCATGTTAAAAGTTAAATGAAAGAGTGAACACAAATAGAGCAATTACTCTAATTTTTATTTTAATTTCAATACTTTAATTTATAGATTTTCCTGAAGAATTGGTTATCATATCTGGACTCACCTTCGCTCTCATCTTCTGTTAGAGCGCCATAGACCTTTAATAAAAATAATTTGAACGCTGACTTCAAATTAGGGATAACAAACGTGAAAACTAGACTACACAAACAACTGGAAAAACGTGTTGCAGGTAAAACCGTCCTGATTACCGGTGCATCCAGCGGTATTGGTTTAACGACAGCACATCAACTGGCTGATGCAGGTGCCCATGTTTTACTGGTGGCCCGTACTCAGGAAACCCTAGAACAAGTAAAATCAGAAATTGAAGCCAAAGGCGGCAAAGCCTCAATCTTTCCATGTGATTTAAACAATATGGAAGCGATTGATGAAGTTTCCAAACAGATTATTGCCTCAGTCGATCATATTGATATTCTGATCAATAATGCAGGACGTTCGATTCGCCGTGCGGTACACGAGTCAGTAGATCGTTTTCATGATTTTGAACGGACTATGCAGCTGAACTATTTTGGCGCCGTGCGTTTGGTGATGAATATCCTGCCGCAAATGATGATTCGTCGCGCGGGTCATATTATTAACATCAGTTCGATTGGCGTACTGGCCAATGCCACCCGTTTTTCAGCCTATGTCGCTTCAAAAGCTGCGCTGGATGCCTTTAGCCGCTGCCTGTCTGCAGAAGTGCATTCGCATAAAATCGCAATCACATCGATCTATATGCCTTTGGTGCGCACTCCAATGATTGCGCCAACTAAAATTTATAAATATGTCCCAACGCTTTCTCCGGAACAGGCGGCTGACTTGATTGCCTATGCGATTGTGAAACGTCCGAAGAAAGTGGCGACCGGTTTGGGCCGCCTGGCTTCCATTACCTATTCCATTGCACCGGATATCAACAATGTCTTGATGTCGATTGGTTATAACCTGTTCCCAAGTTCAACTGCATCTGTGGGTCAACCGCAAAAACTGAACTTGGTGCAAAAAGCATATGCGCGTCTGTTCCCGGGCGAACACTGGTAATTTTTTATATGGTTTTCATACGGATAATTGAATGAAAATACCAGCCGCCAACTAGGCGGCTTTTCTATGGCTCAGTTTTGTAAGATCTGGAATAAAGTGGGCTGATTTGAAAATCCACGACACAGCCTGTCCTTTCAAGCACAGATTTTTGCCGCAAATGCTGCGAGATCACGTACACTATCAGCGGATATTTCCTATCCGTATTTTTATATTTTGATTGAAATGATGGAAACCCTTATGAACAACGCGCAATGGCTCGATGAAGTAAAATTTAACGAACAAGGATTAGTCCCTGCCATTGCCCAGCATCATCAAACTGGACGCGTGTTGATGGTGGCCTGGATGAACCGTGAAGCCTTGGCTTTAACTGCCGAAAAAAATCAGGCGGTGTATTTCTCCCGTTCACGTAACAAGTTATGGCATAAGGGCGAAGAATCAGGACATTTTCAGACCGTACATGAAATCCGTCTGGACTGTGATGCCGACGTGATTGTGCTGCAAATTGAACAGCATGGTGGTATTGCCTGCCATACCGGCCGTGAATCATGTTTCTATCGCAAGCTCACGCCAATGGGCTGGGAAATTGTCGATGCACAGCTGAAAGATCCGTCTGCGATTTATGGTGAAAAATCCACGAATCCGCATACGCTGGCGATGCAAGCGTCAACCGCGCAATCTGAGCAGGTCGAAGTCCTGTCTTATCTGGGCCAGATGATGGCAGAACGCAAACAGGCCGATCCGGACTCCTCTTATGTGGCCAAGCTCTACCATAAAGGCCTGAACAAGATTCTGGAAAAAGTCGGTGAAGAAAGCTTTGAAACCGTGCTAGCAGCCAAAGACTTTGACCAAGATGCTTCCGCAGACCATAAAAATGATCTGATCTATGAAGTGGCAGATCTTTGGTTCCATACTATCGTCATGCTCGGCTATTTCGACTTGGATGTGCAATTGGTATTAAATGAACTGGCTCGTCGCCAAGGCTTGTCTGGTCTGGTTGAAAAAGCCAACCGTCAGCATTAAGCCTTGAATTCATCTGTGTCTGATTTAAAAAAACCGACCGCGACCTATGAGCAGGCCACTGCCATTGATAACGCACGTCTGGGCAAATCCTTTAAGGTGATTGCCTATGCAGGTACAGGTAAAACCACTACCCTGCAAATGATCAGTGATGCCATGCCGCAAAAACGCGGCATGTATCTGGCCTTTAACAAAGCCATTGCCAGTGAAGCGCAGGCCAGGTTCCACCGGGGTGTGGATTGCCGGACTTTTCACTCGCTGGCATTTCGCAGTGTTCCACGTGGAGTGACCGACAAGCTGCGTCTGCCACGCTTGAGTCCGAGTTTTATTGCCAAAGAGTACCGGCTTGAACCGATGACCATGCGCCGCATGATGGGTGGACGTTATGAGAAATATGTCTTGATGCCTTCGCGTCTGGCGAGTTTAGTCGCCAATGGTGTCGGTTATTTCTGCTCGACCAGTTCGCAATACCCTGCTCCGCGGCATATTCAGGCGCCGAGCTGGTTGCATCCGGATGATATCGAGACTTTGCAGCAGAAGCTTTATCCGGCAGTCGAACGGCGCTGGCTAGAGTCGATTGATCCCAATCATCAGGCAGGCATTGGTCATGACATTTACCTGAAACTCTGGGCACTGTCCGAGCCGAATATCCCGGCCGATTATGTACTATTCGATGAAGCCCAAGATGCCGATCCCTTAATGCTGGGGATTTTGCTGAAACAGCGCAGCACCCAGGTGATTTATGTCGGAGATGCGCATCAGCAGATCTATGCCTGGCGTGGTGCAGTCAATGCCATGCAGCAACTACCCTTACCAGAATCGCGTCTGACCACCTCATTTCGTTTTGGTCCTGAAATTGCCCTGAATGCCAATGCCATTTTAGGTGCCTTAAATGAAACTGTGCCTTTACTCGGCAATCCGCAATTAGACTCTAAAGTCGTGAATAAACCGCATACCAAAATGCGCGATGCAATTTTATGCCGGACCAATGCTCGTGCAATGGAATTGTTATTAGCGGGTTTAGTTCGTGGGGATAAAGTCAGTCTGCAAGCCGATCACGTCAAACTGAATCGTTTTGTCGATGCGGCCGCCATGCTGAAACAGGGCAAACGTGTGGTTGATGTACCGGAACTGGCCTGGTTTAACTCCTGGCATGATGTCCATGAATACTGTGAAACCAATGAAGGCAGTGACATCAAGCCACTGGTCAAACTGGTGGACGAACATGGGACTGATCCACTAAAAAAAGCCCTGGCTAAAATCACCCCGATTGCCCAAGCTGACTATATTATTTCCACGGCACACAAGGCCAAAGGTCTGGAATGGGATCGGGTTCATATTGAAGATGACTATCAGTTTAAGCTGAATGAAAAAGATCATAAAATTAGTGATGAAGAATTAAGATTACTTTACGTGGCTTGTACACGTGCTAAAGTGAGTTTAAATATTTATCACATTTATGACCTGATTCAGCAACTGAAGATCAAAATGCCGCAGTCGCTTCGGCAGGCAGTCGGTTAAGGTGCATGGCATGGATGTAAACCTCATAGGACAGGTGATCTATGCACATCCAAGCGCTTCAACTGAAACATACCCTGCATTTTTCCGACATTCAGCTCCAGTTTAATTATCCGCAATGCCCGGTCACCTTGATTCTGGGCAATCAGGGAACTGGCAAAACTACGCTTTTACGTTTTAGCTATCAGGCACTGACCTGGTTTGCAGCGCGTTATCGCGACAGCCGTGCCGCGGGTCTGGTGATGCAAGATCAGGACATCATGCAAAACCGGCTGCAATCCAAAATTGATATCCGGATCGGTTTTCCTGAAGATATGGGCAGCTTGCCAGAATCCAGTCAGTCTGAGCCTACCCAGCTACAAAGCTGTTCATGGCAAATCTACAAGACCCTAAACAGTCAGGGTCTAGGATTTAGCAAAGCAGAAACCTCACAGCTTGAAAGCGTGCTCAGCCTGTATCACAAAGCCCGCTTGCACGATCCCCTGCTCGGCTTACCCCTGATTGCCTATTATCCTGCTGAACGTTTTACCAATGAAGTCAATCTGCTCAGCAAAAATAACCCGGCCATTCTCCAGTCTGCACATGCTTATGAAATAGCTGCGATTCCTTTCACCACCTTTGCTCGTTTTTTTGAATGGTTTCGTGAAATCAGTGATATTGAAAATGCGCAAAGTGCCAAGATTATGGACCAGATTTTGGCGCGTGCCTTGCAGCAGCCTGAGAATATCCGAGGAGATGAACTGGCTCGGCAGATCGAGAAAGCCCAGGCACATCTGCATGCACCAAATCTCACCGCTTTAAAACAGGCCCTGTCGCTGATCATGCCAGAAGTCAGCCAGATATATTTAAAATACCAGCCCAAGCTGCAACTGATGGTGACCTATCAGCAACAGACCTTCAGTTTCCAGCAACTGCCTAACAGTATGCGCAACTGGATTGCGCTGGTGGGCGATATTGTGCGGCGTCTTTGTCTGTTGAATCCCAACAGTTTATTCCCTTGTCAGGAAGGTACAGGTATTTTACTGATTGATGCAATTGATCATCAACTGGATCAGGAGATGGCAGCAGTAATCCTGTCACGCCTGCATCAGGCTTTTCCTAACTTGCAGATTATTGCGACCGGCAACCGGCCTGAATTACTGGAACAGGCACACGCCTTTCAATGTCTGAAACTGGAAAATAAACAGCTGCACCCCATTCATCTTGAAAGTATGAAAACCCAGTTTGATCAGATCTACGCAGAGCTGGAACTGCAGCGAAATAAAGATATCTCGCCCGAAGATACTTTATTGGAAACGGTCACCGAACCCGTCACACCGCTTGCAGTATTGCAAATGATCCAGCAACAGTTAGATCCGGAACAGCAACAAGAATTGCTCGCTTTACTTACTCAGGAGCATCATCCGACGCTACCTCAGTCGCTCTAAACAGATTCAAAAATAAGCGCGATTGTTTGAGTCAATAAGGGAGCCTTTTCCAGCATTCTGTTTTTGCCAGGATTGAACTGTTTTGAGTCAAATTTACAATCAATGCCTGCAATTTAATCTTAATTTTCGGTCACTTCTGGATGATCTGTTTAAGCATGCAGCGCCTGTTAAATCCGAGCCGGCGTATAATTTATAAGTTCTACATAAAAACGTTGATGTTGTTGTTATCCTGTAATATGATCGGTTTTATTTGCGAATTTCATTGTAAAATCGGAATTTGCTATCGTTTATAAGTTGCGCAATACAACTGTTTTATATTCTTTTTGAATATTCTTTTGGCTTTCAAGATTGAGAAGTTTGGGTCGCTCCTTGTGGTCCTGTAGTCCTTGAAAGATAAAGATTCACCTTAGGTTGGTCAAAACCTAAATCATGACAATGGATACGAGTGTGCTGCCGATTATTATATTGTTACCGTTAGTATTAGGCACAACCCTTGTCTCGTGGCTGAAACAATTTTCGCGCGGGGTAACGGCTTTAGGGGCAATTGGTGTCAGCCTCAGCAGTTTCTTATTATTATTGAGTCAGGCGCCTGCCATATTTGACGGCGCAGTGATGACCCAGACCTGGTCCTGGCTGCCCCAGCTCGGCATCGATTTCAGTTTTCGCCTGGATTCTCTGGGACTGCTGTTTGCCTTGCTGATCAGCGGAATTGGTACCCTGATTTATATTTATGCCTATTATTACCTTAATCCAAAAAATTCACTGAGCAAACTGTATCTCCTGCTGATGCTGTTTATGGCGGCGATGCTCGGAATTTCATTGTCGAATAACCTGATTATCTTATTGGTTTTCTGGGAACTAACCAGTATTTCCTCCTTCTTGCTGGTAGGTTACTGGAGCAATTACGAAGCGGCGCAACGTGGTTCGCGTATGGCTCTGACCATTACCGGAATGGGTGGTCTGGCGATGCTGGGCGGTTTTGTCCTGCTCGGTCAAATCACCGGCACTTATCAGCTTGACCAAATCCTGACGATGACTGAACAGATTCAGTCCCATTATTTATTTGTTCCAACCTTGTTGCTGATTTTAATCGGTGCTTTTACCAAGAGTGCGCAGTTCCCGTTTCACTTCTGGTTGCCCAATGCCATGGCTGCACCGACACCGGTCTCTGCCTATTTGCACTCGGCCACCATGGTCAAAGCCGGTTTATTCCTGGTAGCACGTTTGCTCCCGATCTTTGCCGGTGCTGCACTGTTTCATAATATTGTGACCTTTGTTGGTCTGTTTACCCTGTGCATGGCCGCCTTCTTTGCCATTTTTAAGGAAGACCTGAAAGGCTTGCTCGCCTATTCCACCATCAGCCATTTAGGTCTGATCATGTGTCTGCTCGGGATTGGTTCACCATTGGCTGTTGCAGCAGCGATTTTCCATATTATTAACCATGCCACCTTTAAAGCGGCACTGTTTATGATTGCCGGCATCATCGATCATGAATCCGGTACCCGTGACTTACGTAAACTGTCTGGCTTGTGGCAATTACTGCCCTTTACCGCAACACTGACCATGATCACGGCAGCATCCATGGCAGGTGTACCGTTGACCAATGGTTTCCTGTCTAAGGAAATGTTCTTTACCGAACTGGTCGCCAGTTTAAGTGGTCCACTTATGGTCGGCTCTGCTATTGTTGCGACACTGGCCGGGATTTTTGCGGTGGCTTATTCCATTCGACTGGTGCATGGAGTCTTTTTCGATGGTCCGCTAGGCAAGCAGGTCCCGAATAAAGATGCACATGAACCTGCCTTTGGTATGCGCGCACCGGCCACTTTGTTAGCAATTTTATGTATTTTAGTCGGTCTATTACCGGCTCTTCTGGTGGAAAAAATTGTCAACAGCACTACTCAAGCCACCACCCAGAATTTTGCCTTTGAAGGCACTCATCTGGCGCTTTGGCATGGTTTCAACCTGCCCCTTCTGATGAGTGTGATTGCTCTGCTCGGCGGAATAATCTTTTACTTTTCTCTCGCCAAAGGTGGCGCCTTACGTGAAATCGACTTGGATCCAAAACTGGGCCGCTTACAGGGCCGGATACTGTTCGATCTATTTTTGAAAAATTTGCTGCTGAATTCACGTCGTTTCCGCCGTGCCACTGAAAATGGCAAATTACAAAGCTATTTATTATGGATTGTGATTTTTACCGTCGGCCTGGTGGGATTCCCATTACTCAGCAATGCGGTGGGTACGGGTACGTGCGAGCTGACCCATGCTCCTGCCCTGGCGATTATCTTGTGGTTACTGCTGTTCTCTGCCTGCTGGATGCTGCTGTGGTTCCATCATGAACGGATTAAAGCGGTACTGATTAGCGGTGCAGTCGGTCTGGTCGTCACCATGGTCTTTATCGGCTTTTCGGCGCCCGATCTGGCATTGACCCAGATTACGGTCGATGTGGTCACCACGGTTCTGCTCCTGATGAGTTTATCTTTACTGCCACAACTAACTCCGTATGAATCGAGTCCGACCCGTCGCTGGCGTGATGCCATTATTGCCTTGGGCGGCGGTCTCGGGATTGCAGCAATTGCCTGGCTGATCATGACCCGTGATCACAATTCCATTTCATGGTTCTTCCTGCAACAGTCCATTCCTCTGGGCGGCGGAACCAATGTGGTGAATGTGATTCTGGTCGACTTCCGTGGTTTCGATACCTTCGGTGAAATTACCGTACTCGGCATTGCCGCGATTGGTGTTCTGAGCCTGATGGATGGCATGCGTGCGCATGGTACCACCATGACCCAGGGCCTGACCTATCGTTTTAACCCATCCCCGCTGATGTTGCGTATTACCGCATCCTGGATTTTGCCGGTCGCGCTGGTAGTCAGCCTGTATATCTTTATGCGTGGCCATAACCTGCCGGGCGGTGGTTTTATTGCCGGACTAGTGACTTCACTGGCACTTATTATTCAATATATCGCAGTGGGACAGGACAAAACCGAACAGTTGCTTGGCGCCAAATCCGGTCGCCTGTATGAAATCTGGATCGGGATCGGCTTAACGATTGCAGGATTGACTGGAATCGCAGCCTGGTTCTGGTCACGTCCATTCCTGACCAGTGCACATATTTATGTCTCTCCGCCCATTATTGGAGAAATGCATTTAGCTTCGGCTGCGCTATTCGATGTCGGCGTCTATGTCACTGTCGTCGGTGCCACCATGCTGATGATTTCTGTCTTGGGCGATTCACGTCACTCAAGCATGTCTGGCCCAGTACCAAGAGGATAATAGAATGATCAGTTTAGAATTTTTATTAGCCTCCGCGATTGGCCTGCTGACAGCCACAGGCATCTATCTGATCCTGCGGGCGCGTACCTTCCCGGTGGTGTTGGGCTTGGCCATGATTGGTTATGCGGTCAACTTGTTTTTATTTGCCATGGGCCGGATTCAGATGAATTCGCCTGCAGTATTAACCGAAGCTTCGAATGTGACCGATCCTCTTCCTCAGGCACTGGTGCTGACGGCCATCGTGATTGGCTTTGCCACCACTGCCTTTATTGTCCAACTGGCACTGCGTAGCCGCTACGAATCAGGAACAGACCACGTTGACTCAAAAGAAGATATCCCCCAGATTGATCCACGTGAGGATGAGCCTTAATGACTGATCTTCTCAATTTCTGGACTCAACATACTCCTATTTTCAGCATTCTTTTGCCGGCCTTTACCGCTTTTGCCTTGGTACTTTTGGGAAATCCGGGTGCAGGCTCTCTGATCACGGACTGGCGTCAACCCTGGCGTCGTGGTATCAGCCATCTCTCGGGAATCTTGGGCCTAATCATTGCCGTCAGTTATCTGATAAACAGCAGTCAGGGCCAAATCAGCGTCTATACCCTCAGCGAATGGGCAGCACCATTTGGGATCGTGCTGGTGCTGGATCAGCTCTCGGCCATGATGCTGGTATTGACCTATGCGCTCGCCTTGCCTGTGGTCTGGTATGCCAGTAAAGAATGGGACTTACGCGGCCGTTATTTCCATGCCATGGTGCATTTCCTGCTGATGGGTCTGACTGGTGCATTCCTGACAGGCGATTTGTTCAACCTGTTCGTGTTCTTTGAAATTTTGCTGATGGCGTCCTATGTACTGCTGTTGCATGGACAAGGCAAGGCACGTTTTCAGCTGGGAATTCATTACGTCACCATCAACCTGCTAGCGTCTGCGCTGTTCCTGATTGGACTCGGAATGATTTATGGCAGTGTCGGCAGTCTGAATATGGCCGATGTAGCCCGTTTGATGCCAACACTTGCAGAAGATCAGCACAAACTGGCCGTTGCCGGTGGCTTGATGCTGTTTGTGGTGTTTGGGATTAAAGCCGCAATGTTGCCGGTGGGTTTCTGGTTACCCAAAACCTATGCCGTGGCCACCACACCTGTTGCAGCGCTCTTTACCATCATGACCAAAGTCGGGATTTATGCGATTTTGCGTATCAACGGCACGGTTTTTGATGACGAATATAGCCATCAGATTCTGATGAACTGTCTGCTGGTGATTGGTCTGGTCACATCTGTCTATGGTGTAATCTGTGCGATTGGCACCGAACGTCTGCGCCGTTTTGTCGGTTTCATGGTGCTGTCTTCAGTCGGAACGATTCTGGTGGCCATTGGCCTGAATAACACTGCGGCTTGGGCCGGTGCGCTATATTACCTGGTACACAGCACCCTGATTGCGGCCGCATTTTATATTCTGTCGGGTTGGATTACCTCGCAGCGCGGCGAATTTAAAGATCATTTTAAAATCGCCCCACTGATGAAACAGAACAAGCTGGTTTCGATTGTCTATTTCATCATCGCTTTGATGATGGCAGGCCTGCCACCGTTTAGTGGATTCTTCGGTAAAGTCTTTATTTTGCAGGCTTCTGTCCATTCAGACTATCAGATGATCATTATTCTGACTATTTTACTGGTAAGTTTCCTCAGTATTCTGGCCTTTACCCGGGTCGGTTTTATGCTGTTCTGGCGTTCGAGCAGACCTGAAGATGATCTTGATTCTGAAGAGTTTCATAAATATGAAGCCCTACCGAGTAAAGCACCGGCACGCAATGACCGGGTGATTTATATATTGCTTGTGAGCTTAACCGCCTACGTGGTGTTTGCCGGACCGATTTATCAATATAATTATCAGACTGCGGAACAGATCAAAAACAATTCGGTCTATGAAGCCGCGCTTTTAAAACCGGATGCAGAAGGTCAGTTTATTAGCGTCCAGCCATTCGATCCGAAGTATTTACCAGAAACCAAATATGGTGGTGAGGTGATAGATCCTAATGCGCATCTGATTCCTTATGTGATTTCAGAAGCGACCTTGAAAGGTGAACATATTTCAGAATTCAAGCAACGCCAGATTGACCAGCAGCATATTGAACAGACCGAATATGATGATAATCAACTTAAACCGGCGGAGGGACCTTAATGGCTGAATCATTATTTCAACGCTGGTTCCCACATCCGCTGGTTTCTGTAATTGTGGGACTGAGCTGGGTTTTACTGGCACACAGCCTGGACGCTGGAACCCTACTGATGGCCTTGCTACTCGCAGTCATCATTCCACGTATGGTCGAACCCTTTATTGACTATACCCCCAATATCCAGTGGACTCCTGCCCTGCACCTGTTCTTCGTCGTAGTTTGGGATATTGTAGTAGCCAATATTAAAGTCGCAAAACTGGTGCTTGGTCCAACCAAGAACCTGCATCCGAAATGGTTCCGTGTGCCTTTAGATACCGAACATGAAGAAGTCAACACCTTGCTGGCGATGATTATTACCACCACACCGGGCACGGTATCTGCAGGGATTGACCAGGATCGTGGTGATATTCTGGTGCATGCCTTAAGCACAGAGGATGAAGCAGCAGAAATCGAAACGATCAAACAGCGCTATGAACGCCCGCTCATTGAGATTTTTAATGCACGATCAGGAGAAAAAGCATGACGATTCTACCTTATGCATTATTGATTTGTCTGGGTGCGGTAACCATCTCCATGTTACTGTGTCTGATCCGGCTGATTACCGGCCCCTCTATTGTGGACCGCCTGCTGGCACTGGACACCCTGTTTTTGAATGCCACCTGTCTGGTGGTGATTTTAGGCATTTACTGGAGCAGTACATTTCTGTTTGAAGGCGCTCTCTTGGTCGCGATGCTAGGCTTTGTCTCGACCGCAGCCTTGGCGCGTTATTTCACTACTGGCCATGTCATCGACTAGGAGTTTTTAAATGTCTTTAATTTTAGAAATACTGGTGTCGATTTTTCTATTGATTGGTGCTTTCTTTATGCTGGTCGGCGGAATTGGGATGGTGCGTTTGCCCGATCTGTTCATGCGTCTGCATGCACCGACCAAATCCAGTACTTTGGGTCTCGGCAGTTTTTTAATTGCGGCGATGATTTTCTCTGCCATGTATGGCCGTTTCGGTTTTGCTGAAGTGCTGATTACCCTGTTTGCCTTTATTACTGCGCCGGTATCCGCCAATCTGATGGCACAGGCTGCATTGCATTTGCGGTTACGCTCTTTGAGTGGCGAAGTGCCGGAAACACTGGAACGTCCACTGCCCTGGCAGCGTTCACGCCGTCGTACTTTTTATGAAAAGAAAATTAATCGTAATGATGATTTAGGTTAATTGAGCAATTCAAATTCTTCTAAATCTAAAAAATCTAGAGATAAAAAAAGCCACCCGAAGGTGGCTTTTTTAGTCCTAAGACTTATTCATCATCTTTTTTTGCTTCAGCTTCAGGTAAGTCCTTCACTGCTTCAGCGATCAGACCAAACATATAGTTACCATATGCATTGGTCTTATCGTAATGGAAACGTAGACGAGGCGTAATACGGGTTTTGATACGACGACTCAGCTCGTGGCGCAAGAAACCAGATGCTTTGTTCAACACATCCAAAGTTTCTTTATTGGCTTCCTGACTTTGCTCATCGCCAAGTTCACGTCCCATCACAGTGACATAAACTTCCGCATATCCCAGGTCTGGGCTCACCTTCACTGCAGAGATGGTCACAAGACCACCTAAGCGTGGATCTTTCAGCTCCTGACGGATCAGTTCTGACAACTCGCGTTGTACTGTATCCGCCATACGCTTCAGACGTTGACTACCCGCCATTAAAGACTCCGTTTAATCAATTGAACATCGTACACTTCGATCTTATCAAGTGCTTTGATGTCTTTATAGCCTTTCACCGCAAGACCACATTCCATACCGGCACGAACTTCTTCAACCACTTCTTTGTAGCGACGAAGAGATTCAAGCTCGCCCTGGAACACAACCACGTCATCACGTAATACGCGAATCGGTTTGTTACGATGCAATACACCTTCAAGTACCATACAGCCCGCAGCCGCACCAAACTTACTTGAGTGGAATACTTCACGTACTTGTGCAACACCCAGAATCGTTTCACGATGTTCTGGTGCAAGCTTACCGCTCATTGCTGCTTTCACATCATCAATCAATTGATAGATGATTGAGTAGTAACGAATGTCGATACTGTCTGCATCTGCTTTTTGACGCGCAGCGTTGTCCGCACGTACGTTAAAGCCGAGTAGAACTGCTTCTGAAGATTCAGCCAGTGTCACGTCAGACTCAGTGATCGCACCTACACCAGAACCGATGATACGTACTTTAACTTCGTCAGTCGCAAGCTCAGCAAGTGCAACGTGTAATGCTTCCAAGGTACCACGTACGTCAGTTTTCAACACAACGTTCACGATAGGCACATCTTTCTTGCCCATAGACGCCATGATGTTTTCAAGACGCATTGCAGATTGACGCTCAAGACGTTTTTGACGTTCACGATCCATACGCGCATCGGCAACTTCACGTGCTTTCTTCTCATCGCTGACCACAAGAACTTCGTCACCTGCCATTGGCGCTTCTGGAAGACCCAGAATTTCAACTGGAATCGAAGGACCTGCAGATTTGATACGCTGACCATTTTCATCCGTCATCGCACGAACGCGACCATAAGATGAACCGGCAAGAACAAGATCACCTACTTTCAATGTACCGTTTTGAACCAGAATAGACGTTACCGCACCACGGCTGTTATCTACACGTGCTTCAATTACGACACCTTGTGCAGCACCTTCTTCAGATGCTTTAAGCTCTAGAAGTTCAGCTTGAATCGAAATAATATCAAGAAGTTCATCAATGCCTTGACCAGTATGTGCAGAAACCATTGCCACTGGAACGTCACCACCCCATTGTTCTGGCACGATTTCTTTCACAGTCAATTCATTCAGAACGCGATCTGGATCAGCAGATTCTTTATCCATCTTGTTGATTGCAACAATGATTGGTGTACCTGCAGCACGTGCATGGTCAATTGCTTCTGCAGTTTGTGGCATTACACCATCATCTGCTGCAACAACTAGAACCACGATATCTGTTGCTTTCGCACCACGTGAACGCATTGCAGTAAATGCTGCGTGTCCCGGAGTATCAAGGAATGTAATCATACCTTTATCAGTAGTTACATGGTAAGCACCGATATGCTGTGTGATACCGCCCGCTTCCCCAGCAGCCACTTTGGCACGACGAATACGGTCAAGCAGCGATGTCTTACCATGGTCAACGTGACCCATAATGGTAACAACAGGCGCACGCGTAGATTGCGCACCACGTGCTTCTTCAGCTGCTTCAAGCAAGTTATCTTCAGCTTGTGTATCAGAAACCAGTACCGGATTATGGCCCATTTCTTCAACAACAAGTGCAGCAATTTCTTGATCAATCGCCTGGTTCTGAGTCACTAGCTCACCCATTTTCATGAGTGATTTAATCACTTCACGAACCTTAACTGCCATTTTCGCAGCTAAGTCAGCAACAACAATCGTTTCACCGATTTCAACATCGTAAACTTGTTTTTTCACAGGTTTTTCGAAGCCGTGCTTGTTGCCCTGGCTGGTTTTTAAACCGCGCTTAGGCTGTTTGCTGAAGCTTTGCTCTTCCTGACCACGACGACCACCTTTTTTAGGTGCACGCGCGCTCGGCGTATTCGTACCACGTTTGATTTCGCGGTCTTCTTTTGCAAAAGAGTCTTCATATGCCTGGCCAACAAGACCGGCAGCCAGAGGAGAATCATCAACAACACGAATAGTTGCAGTGGTATCTTCCGCGGTGTACTTAGACGCCATTTGACGCATTTGTTCAAGCGTACGTTGCTGCGCTTCTTCAGCCGCTTTACGACGTGCTGCTTCTTCAACAGCTTTTAATTTTGCTGCTTCTGCTTCACGTGCCTTTTTCTGTTCAGCGGTTTCAGTTGGTTTAACAACTTGCTTCACAATCGGCTTGTTGGTTGATTTGCGTTTTACCACAACTGCAGCTTTAGAAACTTCTTGCTTGTCGCTGGTTTGCTTTGCAGCAGCACGCATCGCTTCTAGAGCTTTATTCGCGTTATTTACGCCAGTTTTTGGAGCTTCAGCAGAAGCAGCTTGCGCTGTATTCTGCTCAGGCGCAGCTTTGGCCTGTTGCTCAGCCTTGGCTTTCGCCAATGCTTCTGCTTTGATCTGTTCTGGATCCGGCTTAACAAATGTATGCTTCTTGCGAACTTCTACATTAATCGTTTTCGCCTTACCTGAAGTACTGGCTACTTTAGCCGTACTAGTCGTTTTACGTTTCAACGTGATTTGCCCTGCTTGGCTTTCCGAACCCTGTGACTTTTTCACATGGTTCATCAAGCTATCTTGTTGTTCGGTGGTAATAATATCGTCAGCTTTACGCTGTGGTAAACCTGCCTCACGAACCTGCTCTAGGAGCTTCTCAACTGGACGACCCACGTTGAGGGCTAACTCTTTAATCGACTTGTCCGTCATATACTACCTCCTAGTTAAACCATGATTCGCGCGCTTTCATAATGAGTTGACCTGCTTTCTCAGCACCCAAACCTTCAATATCTTCGATATCGTCAGTCGCCTGATCTGCTAAATCATCCACTGTTACCACACCACGAGCTGCTAGCGCTTGCGCGATCTCTACTGTCATGCCTTCCATTGCAACAAGTTCTTCACTTGGCGCTTGTATGTTCTCTTGCTGTTGTAATGCATCAGCAAGTGCAATTTCTTTCGCACGGCTTTGCAGTAGTTCAACCAGTTCCGCATCCAGTTCGATTTCATCAAACGTTTCTGCAGGAACATAAGCAATTTCTTCAAGCGAGGTGAAGCCCATTTCTACCAATGCCATCGCCAAATCTTCCGCGATATCCAGACGGGTAACAAACATGTCTAAATATTGTTGCGCTTCGTTTTGTTGACGGGCGTAGTATTCCTCTTCCAGCATCATGTCCAGCTTGTAGCCAGTCAATTCAGATGCCAGACGAACGTTCTGACCTTGTGAACCAATCGCACGTGCCAACTGATCGCTGGTTGCGAAAATGATATCTGCAGTACGTGCATCTTCATCGATGACAATACTCGATACATCTGCTGGTTCCAATGCACTTGCGATATATTGCGCAGGATCATCCGACCAAACGACTACATCAATACGCTCGCCATTGAGCTCTTGCTGTACAGCTTGAATACGGGTACCACGCATACCAATACAAGCACCCACCGGGTCAATACGGTGGTCATTGGTTTTCACTGCAATTTTAGCACGAACACCTGGTTGGCGAGCCGCCGCTTTAATTTCAATGATTTCTTCAGAAATCTCAGGGATTTCTTTCTTCATCAATGCAATCAGCATATCCGGTTTAGCACGTGACAGTTGTAACTGCGCACCACGACCTTCACGGTTGACATTGAATAGAATCGCATTCACGCGTTGCTTCGGACGAAGGATTTCTTTCGGAATCATTTCTTCACGAGCAAGATATGCTTCAGCATTGTCACCTAGGTCAATGATAAAGCCGTCTTTGGTTTGTTTTTTCACTTCACCGTAGATCAGCTCGCCGACTTTCGATTCGTAAGCATCGGCTACAAGTGCACGTTCTGCTTCACGGATCTTCTGTACGATCACTTGCTTGGCAATTTGCGCTGCAATACGACCGAAGTCAATCGATTCCACTTCAAGCTCACGAATGTCGCCAATCGACCATTTTGCCGGATCGACATCAGAGATGGCATCCTGACAAGCTGGCATTTCATGGTCTTCGTCTGCAACCACTTCCCACTGACGGAAAGTACGATAGTCACCTGTTTTACGATCGATTTCCACACGTAAACGTGCTTCTTCCGAATGTGTTCCTTCGTAGAATTTTTTCTTTGTCGCAGCAACTAAAGCTTGCTCAAGCGCTTCAAAGATCGCTTCACGAGGTACACCTTTTTCGTTACTAACCGTTTCAACGACGGTCAGAATTTCACGTGCCATACGTCACCTATTCGTTAAATTTTTATTTATTCAATTAATCTTGGAAGACCAAATTTGCTTTATCGATATTGTGACTGTCGATCTCCAATACCTGTTGCTTTTCTACTTCAACCTGAATCATTTCATTTTCAAGATCGACAGCAACCAGTTTGGCCTGGAATTTACGACGGTTATCTACCGCACTGATCAAACGTAGTGCTACGGTATGACCGATATAGCCTGACATCTGCTCGAGCTGGAAGAATGGACGGTCCCAGCCTGGCGAAGATACTTCAAGTGAATATTCACCCGAGATCGGATCATGAACATCCAGCATTGCGCCCACTTGCTGCGTGACACGCACACAATCCTGAACGCCAATACCACGCCCCTGCTCTTCTTCACCATCTTCATTGATTGCTGGTGCAACGCTCTCATCGACTGGCTTGTCGATGTAGATACGTAATAACGAACATTTACCCTGTGGCAGGAATTCAATCCCCCAAAGGTTTACATTACAGGCTTCAACTGCTGGTGCAATCAAGTCCTGAAGTGCTTGAGTTTTATTTGATAGCTTCATTTACTCTCGTCATCTGGTGCGATTTTATGATCTATTTGACCACTACAAACGAATACAAACTATAGTAGTAGTGAAACATGGAGATTTGACCAAATAATGTCGACACTACACGATAGCCAATAAAAAAGGGCGTAAATCGCCCCAATTAATGCACAATTTAAGATTTTTTCAAATCCCACTGTGCAAAAAGGCCCACCTTGTTGTGAGCCTCTTTTTAGAAACTTGGTAGCGGGAGCTGGATTTGAACCAACGACCTTCGGGTTATGAGCCCGACGAGCTACCAGACTGCTCCATCCCGCATCAACGTGCAAAAATTATATACAAAAGATGAAAACTTTTCAATCAAAACCACATCATTCTGCATATTTGTCATCTGTCGCTGAAAAAGTGGTAGCGGGAGCTGGATTTGAACCAACGACCTTCGGGTTATGAGCCCGACGAGCTACCAGACTGCTCCATCCCGCATCAGCGTACAAATAACTTTCAGTCTAAAGTACTTAAACTGCTTTTAAAGTTTGCATCTTTAAAAGATTGGTAGCGGGAGCTGGATTTGAACCAACGACCTTCGGGTTATGAGCCCGACGAGCTACCAGACTGCTCCATCCCGCAACAACATGCAAATTAATTTTCTCAACTTAAAACCTGTTTAAGCTGCCTCTTGAAAGTTTGCGTCTTTAAAAAGGATTGATTGGTAGCGGGAGCTGGATTTGAACCAACGACCTTCGGGTTATGAGCCCGACGAGCTACCAGACTGCTCCATCCCGCATCAATAGAAGTTTTTCAGCTGCATACACCAACTTAAATTTCTGGATTATAAGTTGGTGCGGAAGGGGGGACTTGAACCCCCACGCCCGAAAGCACTACCACCTCAAGGTAGCGTGTCTACCAATTCCACCACCACCGCAGCTGTGACGCATTCTAGTCGCATCACTGAAAAAAAGAAAGGATTAATTAAAACTATTCGGTCGTTTCTGGTGCAGTTGGTGAAGTTTCATTCGATTGCACAGGTACGGTCGGCGCAGACTGAACAGATCCCAAACTATAGGCATTCGAGGTTTGTTGCTTGGCCAAAATCGCCAAAGTCAGACTGGTCACGAAGAACAGTGCAGTAAAAATCGCAGTTAAACGGGTCATGAAATTACCCGAACCTGAAGCTCCAAATACTGTCGCTGCACCACCGCCGCCGAAAGAGGCACCAGCATCTGCACCTTTACCATGCTGAACCAAAATCAAGACAATCATCAAAACAGCTAAGATAATATGTACTACCAGCACAAAAGTTTGCATGCTGAACTCCTAATTATTGTGTATTTGCAAATGCATGAGCAATTTTATGGAACGACTCAGCATTGAGTGATGCACCACCGACCAATGCCCCATTGATATCTGGGCAGGCTGCTAACTCTACTGCATTTTCCGGCTTGACACTACCACCATATAAAATCGCCATACTCTCGCCATAGCCCGTAATCTGGCTTAAACCTTGACGGATTTGTGCATGCATGGCCTGCGCATCTTCAGGAGAAGCTGTTTTACCAGTTCCAATTGCCCAGATCGGTTCATAGGCAATCACGATATTTTTCCATTGTTCGGCTTCAACCACAGCAGCGATATCACAAATTTGTTGCAATACTACAGCTTCTGCCTGCCCTGCTTCACGTTGTTCCAGGCTTTCACCGACACAATAAATTACCGTCAAACCAGCACTTAAGGCATTCTTGATTTTAGCATTTAAAATATCAGCATTTTCTGCAAATATTTCACGGCGTTCAGAATGACCCACCAGTACATACTGGATTTGACTGTCGGCCAGCAATTCAGCACTAACTTCACCGGTGTAAGCGCCCATTCCTGAAATACGTGAAACATCTTGTGCTACGGTATAAATTGGACGAACCGCAGATGATAGCTCTGCCTGAATCTGACTTAAGGCAATCGCAATCGGTGCCACACCTAAATGACATTGATCTTCGGCAATTGGTGCAGTCTCCAGCAAATTCTTAATATCACGTACCAAGCTCAATGCCTCTGCCTGCACTGGATTCATTTTCCAGTTACCTATCACCCAAGGGGTAATCGTCGAAACCGACATAATTAACCTATTTCATTTACATATTTTGAATTGGGCACATTCTACACGGAATTGGAAAATTAAAAGAATAGTTTTCTTATCACTCATTCTCAGTTTAGACTATCCAAAATGGTTATTTTTTGTTATCACTTAAAAAAATGAGGACTTCTTCTAACCAGTTCATGCTTTTACTGGAGATGAGGAAGCTAGCAGCACTCTTGGCTATGGTATTTTTACGTAACAAACGTATAATTTTAATATAGCAATTAAAAGAATTTGATGAGTAGGCATTTATAGCATGACAGCATTACAGGGGTCGCCAAGATTTACCGGATTTATTCGTCGTTTGGTCGAGGAAGGCGTCATCTCGGCTGAAGATATGCGCAGTGCGTTGGCGCATGCCAAGCAAGAAAAAATCGATATCGTGGCTGAGTTAATTAACCAGCAGCAACTTTCCCCGACCGTCATTGCTGAAACGATTTCAGTTGAATTTGGCGAACCACTGTTTGATATCAGTGCCTATGATCCTGCCCAAATTTTGCGGGATGTGATTGATGAAAAGCTGATTACCAAGCATCGCATCCTGCCGATTTTTAAAAATTCCAGTATTTTATATGTTGCGATCAGTAACCCCACCAATATCGAAGCAATTGATGCAGTCCGTTTTTCCACCAAACTCAATATTGAAACGATTATTGTTGAACACAATAAACTTGAAAAACTGATCGAGCAGAATTTTACTGAAGAAAGCACGTTTGAGTTTGATGAAGACTTTGATCTGGATGTTGATATCGACACCTCAGATCCAAATAAAGAAGATGAAGAAAGCAATAAAGGTGATGAAGCACCAATTGTCAAATATATTAATAAATTGCTGATTGATGCGATCCGTATGGGGGCTTCAGACTTACACTTTGAACCTTATGAAAAAATCTATCGGGTACGTTACCGGGTCGATGGTGTTCTACGTCAGATTGCAACCCCGCCCTTACAGCTGGCAAACCGCCTCTCTTCGCGTCTTAAGGTTATGTCGCAAATGGACATTTCGGAAAAGCGTGTACCGCAAGATGGTCGTATTAAGTTAAAACTTTCTAAGAATAAAGCCATTGATTTCCGTGTTAACTCTCTCCCTACCCTGTTTGGTGAGAAACTGGTATTGCGTATTCTAGATCCCTCCAGCGCGATGCTGGGGATTGATGCTCTGGGCTATGAACCGGAACAAAAAGAACTGTTTATGCAGGCGCTGGACAAACCGCAAGGGATGTTGCTAATCACCGGCCCGACAGGTTCCGGTAAAACCGTTTCACTGTATACCGGTCTGAATATCTTAAACCGTGAAGATACCAATATTTCGACAGCGGAAGATCCGGTCGAGATTAACTTGCAAGGGATTAATCAGGTTAACGTCAACAATAAAGTTGGCCTGACCTTCTCTGCCGCACTGAAGTCATTCTTACGTCAAGACCCGGATATCGTCATGGTCGGTGAGATCCGGGATCTGGAAACTGCCGAGATTGCGATTAAAGCGGCGCAGACTGGTCATATGGTGATGTCGACGCTGCATACCAATAGTGCGCCTGAGACCTTGACCCGTTTACGTAATATGGGGGTACCTTCTTTTAACATTGCCACCTCGGTGAATCTAGTTATTGCACAACGACTGGCACGTCGCTTGTGTTCGCAATGCAAGAAACCTGCCGATATTCCACAACAGAGCTTATTAGAAATGGGCTTTACCGAAACGGACCTGCAGCAACCTGAGTTCCAAATTTATGAACCGGTGGGCTGCAATGAATGTCGCGAAGGCTATAAGGGTCGTGTGGGTATTTATGAAGTTATGAAAGTAACACCCGAAATTTCCAGAATTATTATGGAGGACGGCAATGCACTTGAAATTGCCGATGCTTCCGCACGTGCAGGTTTTAACAATTTACGCCGGTCAGGTTTAATCAAGGTGATGCAGGGGGTGACTTCTTTACAGGAAGTCAATCGTGTCACCAGCGAATGATCGGGCGCTGATCTAAAATAAGGATAAAGGTATGGCAGCAGTAAAGAAAGGCCAGATGATGCCGATCTTCAGCTATGAAGGAATTGATCGTAAGGGGGCAAAGATCAAGGGGGAATTGCCAGCAAAAAATATGGCTTTGGCCAAGGTCACCCTTCGAAAACAAGGTATCAGCATCAAGACCATTCGGGAAAAGAAAAAAAATATTCTCGAAGGCTTGATGAAAAAACGTGTCAGCACACTGGATATCACCATTTTTACCCGACAATTGGCGACCATGATGAAAGCCGGTGTGCCACTGGTGCAAGGCTTTGAAATTGTCGCAGAAGGTCTGGAAAATCCGGCAATGCGCGAAGTGGTCCTGGGTATTAAAGGTGAGGTCGAGGGTGGTAACACTTTCGCTGGAGCACTACGTAAATATCCACAATACTTCGATAAATTATTCTGTTCGCTGGTGGAATCAGGTGAACAGTCCGGTGCTCTTGAAACCATGCTTGATCGTGTTGCGATTTACAAAGAAAAAAGCGAACTGCTCAAGCAAAAAATCAAAAAAGCGATGAAGTATCCAGCTGCGGTGGTTGTAGTCGCCCTGATTGTTACCATTATCTTGATGGTTAAAGTGGTCCCGGTTTTCCAGGACTTATTCTCTTCATTTGGCGCCGACCTGCCTGCTTTCACCAAAATGGTAGTGAATATGTCGGAATGGATGCAAAAATATTGGTTCCTGCTGATTATTGCCATTGGAGCCATCATTACCGCTTTTCTTGAAGCCAAAAAACGTAGCAAAAAATTCCGCGATTTTCTGGATAAGGCCGCACTCAAAGCACCGATTTTTGGAGATTTGGTGTATAAAGCGATTATTGCACGTTATAGCCGTACCCTCGCCACGACTTTCGCAGCAGGTGTACCCTTGATTGATGCGCTGGAATCCACTGCCGGCGCTACCAATAACGTCGTGTATGAAGATGCCGTGATGAAAATCCGTGAAGATGTCGCTACTGGTCAACAGCTACAGTTTGCCATGCGTGTGACCAATAAGTTTCCTTCCATGGCAGTACAAATGGTCGCGATTGGTGAAGAATCTGGTGCACTAGATGCCATGCTAGACAAAGTAGCCACACATTATGAAAATGAAGTCGACAATGCAGTTGACGGCTTAACCTCGATGATGGAACCGCTCATTATGGCTGTTCTCGGTGTGCTTGTCGGTGGTCTGGTGATTGCCATGTACCTTCCAATTTTCCAAATGGGTTCTGTGGTTTAATGCACGATTTTCTTCAATATTTTATTCAAAACCCAACGGCGTTGTATATCGCAGTTGGGCTTTTTAGTTTATGTATCGGCAGCTTTCTGAATGTCGTGATTTACCGCACTCCCAAGATGATGGAACAGGAATGGCGTACTGATTGCCAGATGTTCCTGCATCCGGAACAGCCGGTGATTGATGAAACTAAGTTAAGTTTAAGCAAACCCGCTTCAGCTTGCCCCAAGTGTCATCAGCCAATCCGCTGGTACCAGAATATTCCCGTCATTAGCTGGCTGGTCCTGCGCGGAAAATGTAGCAACTGCCAGAATCCGATCAGCATCCGTTATCCTTTGGTTGAAATTCTGACGGCAGTTTGTGCACTCCTTGTCGTAGCAGTATTTGGCCCTACCCTACAAATGCTGTTTGGCCTGATCCTGACTTATGTGCTGATCGCACTCACTTTTATTGATTTTGACACCCAGTTATTGCCTGACCGTTATACTTTACCCTTGGCCGCGCTAGGTTTGGGGGTAAATAGTTATGCACTTTATACCTTACCCGGTGCTGCCATCTGGGGCTATATTATTGGTTTCCTGTGTCTGTGGGTGGTGTATTATGCATTTAAAATCGTTACCGGCAAGGAAGGTATGGGCTATGGCGATTTTAAATTGCTTGCCGCCCTGGGTGCCTGGATGGGGCCTTTATTACTGCCTTTAATTGTGCTGCTGTCTTCTCTGGTTGGTGCGATTATCGGGATTATCCTGCTGAAAGTCCGCAAGGAAAATCAGCCTTTTGCCTTTGGTCCCTATATCGCGATTGCCGGCTGGATTGCTTTTTTGTGGGGCGAGCAGATTATGAAAGTGTATTTAGGTCAATAAAGTGAAATTTATACTCGGATTAACCGGCGGGATTGGCAGTGGCAAGTCTGCTGCCAGTCAGTGGTTTGAAGCACAAGGGATCACGGTAGTCGATGCCGATGTGGTAGCGCGTGAAGTGGTCGAAATTGGGCAGCCTGCACTTACCCAGATCCAGCAGGCTTTTGGCGATTGGGTACTGCTTGCCGATGGCTCACTGAATCGTCGTGCCTTGCGTGAATATATCTTCCAGTCTCCTGAAGCACGCAAGACCCTGGAAAGTATTACCCATCCGGCAATTCGCACTTCCATTATCCAGCAACTACATGCTGCGCAAAGTCCCTATGCCATTCTGGTTTCACCACTTTTATTTGAAACCAATCAGCACGAACTCACTCAGCATACCTTACTGATTGATGCCACCATCGAACTGCAAATTGAGCGGGCCTCACAACGTGATGGCCAGAATATCGAACAAATTCGCAATATCATTGCCGCCCAAATGTCCCGCGAACAAAAGCAGACCATGGCCGATGATATTGTCCTAAATGATGGTCATCTGGATCATCTCTATGCTCATCTCAGACCATTACATCAAAAATATTTAAACATGGCAGCCAGCTGAAGCATAAAAAAAGCAGTCTGATTAAGACTGCTTTTTTTGTTCTGCTAATTTTCGGCTCAGACTGTCCTGATGCTGTAACCAGCGCCACGGCTGTAAGGCCCCGACTGCCATACCCATCAGGCCACACACCATGGCCAGACTTAAAGTTTCATTTAATAAAGGTACAGCCAGAATTGCCGCAATAAAAGGTGCAAGATTGGTAATACTGCCTGCCTTAAATGCACCAAGACGCTTGATGGCTTCTACATAGCTTAAAGTAGCAATAATCACCACAAATATGCCGTGAAAAATGGTCTGAAACAGTAAATGCTTGGGTTCAGGCACACTCAAATTTTTCGGTAAAAATAGCAGATAAATCGGCACATATATCACTGCCGACCAGATCGCGACACCACACATTGCCTGCCATGCAGTTAGCTGATATTTACGCAATAAAACAGTAAAAATCGCCCAAAGTATGGCACTGATAAAAAACAGCCCGTCCCCTGCCCCAAAGGCTACACCAGTTTCCCGATACATCAGCATACTCATGAGACATAGTACGACGATCATAATGATCAGGCTGGCCCAGGTATGTTTATCAAAAGCCTGCCCCATCAGAAAAAAAGCCATGATCGCGGTACAGATCGGAATACAGCCATTCAAGAAAATTGCAGCATGGGCGGTAGGTGCATAGTGAAAAGCACTATAGGCAAACAGGCAATAAATCACCCCGCCAATCATGGCCAGAATAAAAGGCTCTTTTTTCAGTAAAAAAGCGGCCTCTTTACGATAAAGCAAGATCGGCATCAGAATCAGGAAGGCCAAAGAAAAACGCAAGGCCACAATATCCCAAGCACTGATCTGCCACAGCGCATTCAGGCGGGCTGTTAAAGTAAAACCGCCCCAGATGCACATGGTAACAACTAAAAAAACATAGCCTTGGGTACGGTCTGACAATGCCATCATCAATTAAAGGTTACGTTGACGGCAGGCTTCATACAGTGCCATACCTGTAGCCACACTGACATTCAGACTTTGCAGATTACCTGCCATCGGGATATACACGGTCTGATCACATTGGCTTTGGGTAATTGGACGTAGGCCGGTATCTTCCGCACCCATCACCACACAAACCCCGGTACCGGTAAAATCAAAATTCTGAATCGGCAGCGCTTTTTCATCCAGCATAGTACCAACCACACGAACATTAAAATCTTCTTTGATTTGACCCAAAGTACGCGCCAGATTGGTCACCTGAATGAATTTGACTTTGTCCGCACCACCAGCAGCCACTTTACGTGCTGTCGGGGTTAAAGTTGCAGAACGATCACGTGGCGCAATCACTGCCTCAACGCCCATTGCAGCGGCTGTACGGATACAGGCACCGAGATTGTGCGGATCGGTAATATGATCAAGAGCCAATAACAATGCTTGAGGATTCGCACTCAATAATGACTCAAGATCTTTTTCATTCAGGGTCGGATGTGCACGTACCGCAGCGACCACACCTTGGTGAAACGGTTGCCCGGCCAGTTTCTCCAGTTTGTCACGGCTGGCTTGCTGCACACTGATCCCAAACGGTTCAGCCAGTTCCAGTACACGCTTTAAACGCTGATCATCGCGTCCTTTGAGAGTGAATAATGTCAAGACACGTTCAGGCTCAAGCTCTAACAATGACTCCACTGAATGTACGCCATAAAAATATTCAGGTTTTGCCATGAACGACCTCTAGATTAGTTATATACAAAAGAAAAATCCCGTAAAGCTGACTTCACAGGATTTCTATAGCTGATTAGTTTAACCGATTCGCACTGAAATTTCTTGCCCGGTTTGCACTGATCTTGAATCTGGACTTAACCTTCAAAATGGCAGACATAGTCCAGCACATCATCGGTTTCGATTTTAAAACGGCTATTGCCCGGCACATAGAAAGACTGCCCCGCACGGAACAGCTCACTTTCTTCGCTATCGCCAATCTGAACACGGCATTCACCTGAAACAATTTCCATGCGCTCAGGAACATGTGTTTCAAAGGTCAAGGCATTTTCTGATGGCAGAATGACACCCAACGTTTTCTTGGTCCCATCTTCAAATTGTACAATGTGACTAATACACAACCCGCCGAAATATACATTAGATTTTTTAAGTACCGATACATGATCAAACTGAGCTGACATGCGATTTCTCCAGATAAAGCATTTTGTAATATTTTGATTGCTGTAGTTTAAATGTGCACCCTCAACTAATCAATCGAAGTTTATCGACGCCGATAAAATATTCTGTATCGCTGAATCCCTTCTATTTGTAGGATGTTTTGGCCTGTATTTTGCTGGTAGATGAGCTTCAGTTTCGATTTGTGCATTCTCTTTTGAAATAAGCTGAATTGAGTCATTAATTTAAAGATTGCTGATGTCAAAAATATGAAAATCAGCAGTGAATTAACATACTTCTGAGTCAGCTTCTTGCGAAAATACAGTGAAATAAGCATATATGAATCTTTAAAATTTAAGATAGAATGAAATTGATTCGTCCTGATTTATAATAATCCCAGCCATGTTGCGACCCCCAATCCGACATCAGGCTATTTCAATCAAACTTTTCGCAGCCCGGATGCGTTTATGCTGACACATTTAACTCTGATCAATTTTGCTTTAGCTGGGCATCTTGCTATTGATATCGATAAAGGTTTTAACGTTTTAACCGGTGAAACCGGTGCAGGTAAATCCCTGTTACTGGATGCATTGTCTGCCTGTCTGGGTGAGCGAACCGATACCAATTATGTGCGTTATGGTACGGAAAAGGCGGATGTCACCGCCAGCTTCAGCTACCAAGAGCACAGTCCTGAAGCAGCCTGGTTGAAAGAGCATGAACTGCATGATGAATCAGGTGAAATTCATTTACGACGGGTAATTTTTGCTACCGGCCGCAGCAAGGCCTGGATCAATGGACGCCCGAGCAGCCTGTCAGAGTTGAAAGAAATTGGGCGTCTGCTGGTTCAACTTTATAGCCAGCATAGCCAGCAGCAACTTCTGGAACCACCTTATCCAAAACACTGGCTGGATCGCTATAGCAATTTTTATACACCAGCTCAGGAAGTGCGGGACGCTTATAGCACCTGGCAGAAAAATATTCGTCAGCATCAGGCAGCGCTAGATGCACAAGCGACCCGTAAGCAACGCATGGAAACCTTGGAACTGCAGCTAGAAGAACTGGAAGACATTGTTCAGACGGATTATCAGGAGATTGAACAGGAATTTGACCGGCTTTCCCATCATGAAGCGATCATGCAGGACTGTGTCTATAGCCTGAATAGTCTGGATGAAGGCGAACAGAATATTTCCCAAGAACTGGCTTCCATTCTACGTCGCATGGAATCACATGCCGGTCGTAGCGAACAGCTTTCCGGAATTTACACCTCCCTGCTGAATGCCCAAAGCGAACTTGAAGATGCTGCAGCGAATTTACGCCAGTTTATGGATCGGCAGAGTTTTGATCCGGAACGCATGGAAGTACTAAATTCGACTTTAGAAATCTTCCATCGTCTGGCACGTAAATATCGTACCCAGCCAGAATTACTCAAAGAAGAATATGAAGCCTGGCAAACCGAATTAGAACAGCTGCATCAACTGGAAGATCCGGAAACACTGGCTGAACAGGTCGCGGTTTCTTATCAGGAGTTTCTGGATAAAGCCCAACATCTGGATCAGATTCGCCGTGAAGCCGCAGCACCGTTGGCCAAGCAGCTCACTGAGCAGGTCAAACAACTGGCATTGCCTGAAGCACATTTTGAGTTCAAGTTTGAGCCTTTGGAGCATCCCTCTAGTGAAGGTCTCAGCTTTATTCAATTGCTGTTTACTGCCAATAAAGGCATTCCGGCACAGCCTTTGGCCCGGGTTGCATCAGGCGGTGAACTCTCGCGTATTGCGCTAGTGATGCAAGTCATGAATGCGGAAAAAACCGAAGCTGAAGTGCTGGTCTTTGATGAAATTGATGTCGGGATTAGTGGTGGTACCGCAGAGATTGTCGGGCGTTTACTGGCCGATCTGGCCCAGCATGTACAGATTCTGTGTATTACCCATCAGGCACAAGTGGCAGCACAATCTGATCAGCATCTACTGGTAAAAAAACAGCAGACTGATCCTGCCAGCAGCACAATCATTGACCTTGAGGAAAATGAAATTATTCAGGAGCTTGCAAGAATGACAGGCGGTGTAGAGATTAGTGAAACCACCTTGCAACATGCCCGCCAGTTACGTCAGCTGAAATTTCAGCAGGCTTGAGCTACTTGTAAAGCGACACATAAAAAATCCCTGCATTTAGGTCAGAGATTCTTTATGTGTTAAAAATCATTCGAACTAATATTAACTTACCATTTTACAGGTTGATCGCTTGAACCTGGCGTCATTTCATAGCCCGGTGATGAATCATAAGATTGACCAGTCTGAGACTGTACAGGCTGTAATTTTAAGCACTGTAAAATTTCCGGGTTTAAGCCCTGAGCAATTTTATCCGCCGTACTGTCATTTAAACTATTGGTCAGAATATTCTGTGTCATTAAATTAGACAGAGTTCGATTGAAAGTGCCCGCTGCTACCACTTTACTGGTATTGGCTTCAATGACACGCCAGCTTAAACGCACTTGTTCAGCGCCGGCATTCAAACCATACATTTGCTGATGGCTGGCGCTAGACAGATCATTAATTCGTCCCACCAGTAAATAGTCTGCTCCAACTTTCTGACCGATACGCGCCAGCTCATGCGGTGCACCATCCCAATACAGGAATGCATTTTCAGACTGCATTTCATCCAGATAATGACGATCTACCACACTCAACTGTCCGCTTTGAGCCAGATAATTTCCTAAAGTATCGGATAATTCCTGACTAAACTCATAGGCAGATGTGTCATTGGCCAGTCGGTTATTTTTCTCGGCCATCTGGAATGGCAATACTGCAATCCTGCGCAAATGCTGGTCTTGTACAGTCGATTCAAACTTCACCACATGTGCGCGAACTTTGGCACGGTAATTATTTTTTGCACCCGTCACACTCAGCACCTGAAACTTGGTCACTGAACCTGAACCTTGATTTGCCACACTAAAAACTGGTGAAACTTTACCGTTATAACTCCAGCCCTGATTATTCACCGATACAGAAACAGTCTCTTCATAATTCATTTGGGAAGAAACTGAAGCACCATTTACCGATTGCACAGCAATTAATAAGGCTTCAGAAATCGCCTGGTGTTGAGTTGGACCACTTCCACTGGCTTCTTTAACCACTTCTTTAATGGCTGCAAAGGCCGGAGCGCTCAACAATCCAGACAACAGGCCTGCAAGTAATATTTTTTTCATATTATATTCTTCTACAGTCACTGTGCCAAAAGCACAGTGACCTTCATTGAAATTACAGACCAAAAGTCGAGCGTTTGCCTGCCTTACGGATTTCTTTCTCGCCAGTCCACTCTACGATACCAGTTTGCAGGTTTTGCAATTTAAAAGTGAACTTGTAATACACATCACTCTTACCACCGGCATTCTTCACAATACTCGACAAGTTGCCATTTAGCATAAATTCGGCACCAATATGACCACCGGCACGTACTGCTGTTGACTGGTTCACCATACCGCTTTGCTTTTGATAAGCTAGCTGCTGTGCCACCGCATTCACCGATTTCATATCAACAAAACGAAATTTTCCAGAATTGATTAGTTTGTTCTGAATACTGTCAGTAATCGATTCGGTATCGATATGTTCCTGGGTTTTGTTATGAATCCGATCAAGGACAATGACCGGACGGCGGTTTTGGGTCATTTGCACCACTGGCGGGAACATCAACATGTCATCCACCATTTTGGCTGCAATCATTTGCAAGTCAGTTGAACCAAAGTCTGTGGTTAAGGTTTCGACTGCTTGGGCATCACCATAACTTACTGAACCAGTAGAGGCACAGCCACTAAGCAGTGTCGTAGTTGCCAATGCGGCGAAAATCAATTTTGCGTTCATTTCAAGTCTCTCTTATTTTTTCAAATACACAACAACATCAACAGCAGATGGATTTGGCGCCAAGGACTGCACACCTTTGGTTTCACGTCCGGTTAACTGGATCGGCTTCCAGATGGCACCTTCAGGATTAACTTCCACACCTTGTGCATCCACCCAAACAATCTTGTAGCTAAAATCTTTATTGTTAAAACGGCGGTTTTTGATCGCGATTGAAGCACGCTTTAAATCACCAACCAAGCTCATATTCACACGTTCCACAAAGACTTCCGTAGTTAATACCGGATTATTGGTAATGGTGCGGATACTCATTTCATTATTGGCATTGGTTTGGGTAGATAAGGCATTCGGTGCGGTACAACCCACCATGAACAGCGCCCCTAAACCAAGTACAGCAAAGCTAAATTGACGTTTCATATTGTTCCCTTATTTATGATTAATGTGGAATGGTGCTTACACTAGCCGTAATTTTGTCATTAACATGATGGGCATAGACAAACACTGTTTGATTGGCTTTCACATCTAGGGTGACCGGAGAGCTAGATACACTCCCGCTAGAAAGTTGTAAATTATGTTTGCCCGGCGTTAAATTTAAGCGCGCAATCTGGGCATTACTCGGCAAGGTACTCCAGCCACGCAAGTCAGCACGCTCAGTCGCCATATTTAAGACGTTACCGGCAAGTTGACCAAACACACCAAACTGGTTACCAAGTTCTTTTTGTGCGGCATATTTTGCAGTGGCGCGCAGCACCTGACTGCTCACATTCGCCATAATTTTTTCTTTGAGGTCCTTGACGGCCAAAGCACCAATATCACTAATCACATAACTGTCTTGTAAAGCTTTATTATTGACTTTCACTTTCAGGCTAGTTGGTATCACATAGGTACTTGGTTCATAGGTCGCAAAAGCAATATTGATTAAACCGCCCGGTGTAGGGACATCAATTTTATTTTCCACCTTTTGCGGTACAATTCCCTGTTCGATAAATACAATCACCGGAATACTACCCTTCTTATGCTGTGTGACCAGTTGATCCAGACGTTTCACGTCTTCGGAAATTTGCTTATCTGGTTGTAACTCATAAGCTTTCTTATAATCAACCAAGGCATCATTGTATTCACCCAAGGTTTCCCATAAATTGGCTGCCATATAAAAAGCGTAGGCATTCTGATAGCTGTTCTTAATCTTGCCGGCTATGGGGTCCAGACCGATAAAAGCTTCATCCAGCACACTTAGATTCTTCTCTGCTTCCGTGTTTTTAGCTACTTTGTCTTTTTTCTTTTCTAGTTCTTTTTGGTGCAACAATTCGATTTCACGCTGGAGGCCCTGAGCCACGCGCATTTCTACCGCAGCAGCTTCCAGATCCTTTAAGAAAATATAGTTTTTAGCTTGGGAAATATGCGCCAGCACCTGCTCATGTGCTGGTACCAGATAAGGCACTACAGAGTCATTGCTGACCATGGCAAGAGCCTTAAACCCCATTCGGGACACACTAATTTTGGCCCGATTTTTTTGTTTTTCTAACAGCGTAAAGGCTTGCTTATAATAATCTCGGCTTTCTTCATATTGATGGTTAACTTGTAATAAGCGGGCTTGTTCAAGTAAATATAAAACTCCATCCTTTGAATCAGCTTTGTCCTTAAACTGAGTAATGAGGTTTTCAGATAAAGCGCTATTCAAATGACTACGGAAAAAACTACCTTCTTCATTATAACTACTAAATACTGCTGCCTGTGAAGTGACTGACACAGAAAATAGCGCAGAAATTAAAGTCCCTTTTAAAATATGATGCATAACAACCCCATTAAAAAAATAAATTAAAGATGAAAATTTCTGCATTCTACGAACAAAGCAATATGGTTTCAATATGTATATTTTGTATAATAATTGAAATATTCTGTACAATATATCGCAAATTTATTACATAAATAAACAAATATTATAGTTTGTTATCTAATATTGACTATTTTTTAATCACTAGAAACTATGTATCGAAATATAGTTAGAGCTTAATTAATGAGCTGAGATTGTAATACCTTACCTTTAGTTTTCAGATAAATTCTATTTAAAAGCAAGAAACTATATAGTCTACTTTTAACCATGAATGATGTATTGTTATTATTTAATTCATTCCACCACAATATATTTAATATTTTTTATTAAAATTTAAGTAAGTTTTTACTCGGTTTATCTGGCTGTTTTAGCATAAATAAAAAACGCTTAAAACTACCTCCCATCATTTAAATAAAATCACTGAAGGTCTTTTTAAAAGGAATTTTAAAACCGGCCTTAACCTGTTCATGCCTGATTTACCCCATATCCAAGTTGTCAGCCTAAGCATTTTATGGGATAAATAGCAGGAAGAAAGCCGCTGTTTGAGTGATTACAATTAGGCCCGTAGGCCATGCTTCACTTTTTCAGACTGCATAGCATACTGACTTTGGGAGAACTGCTCAGGTGACCAAACAGTTTCTGACACATCGTTGTCTGATTGCACCACCGCATGCGAATGATGATTTTTTTGCCCAGACGGTCATTTATCTCGCGCGTCATGATGAAGATGGTGCCCAAGGCATCATTATCAATCGACCTGCCGGCATTCAAATTAAAGAATTGCTGAATGATCTTGATATTGAAGCACACAATGTCAATCCGCATGAAGTATTACAAGGCGGCCCTTTACGCCCTGAGGCCGGTTTTGTCTTGCATACTGGTCAGCCGACCTGGCATTCCTCCATCGCCGTAGGTGAAAATGTCTGCATTACCACTTCCAAAGATATTCTGGATGCCATTGCGCATAATGAAGGGGTCGGTCGCTATCAGATTGCCCTCGGTTATGCCAGTTGGGGCAAACACCAGCTGGAACAGGAAATTGCCCGGGGTGACTGGCTGATTTGTGATTCCGATATGGATCTGATTTTTAACCTCCCTTATAACGACCGTTGGGACGCTGCCTATAAAAAAATGGGTGTAGACCGCAACTGGTTATCTTCCGAGATTGGACATGCCTGATGTAAACGCGCCACAAACCATTATGGCGTTTGATTTTGGTACACAAAAAATGGGAATGTCGGTTGGACAATCCCTGATTGCTAGTGCCAATCCCCTGCCCTTATTTCCCATGAAAGATGGTATCCCCAACTGGGATGAGCTGCTCAAAATCGTGAAAAGCCATCAACCGAATTTATTTCTGGTCGGTTTGCCATTGAATATGGATGATAGTGAATCGGAGCTGTCGACACGGGCGCGAAAATTTGCCCGCCGTTTACGTCATCAGACCAATATTGAAACCTGGATGGTAGATGAACGTTTGACTACCCGTGAAGCACGCGATGAACTGGAGCATTATCAGGCTCAAGGTCGCGGCAAAAAACTCTCTGCCGACAGTATTGCGGCTACCTTGTTGATTGAAAGCTGGTATCGCCATCCTGCTGGAATCACGCCTTAATCTGTTTTGAAAATTTTTTAAATCAGCATCCGTCAGGGTGCTTTTTTATGCTCCAAAATGCTTCTTAAGGATAAAAATAACGAAAAGTCAGGTTAATTCTTGGTGTTAAAACTTTGCTGGTTTTGCTGATACTGTGCTTCCAGTGTTGCTGTGTCGCACCTCGCATCACAATCAGTTGTCCACTGTGTAACAGTACATTGACTTTATCACTGCGAATTTTATGCTTAAAGCTCATTTTGCGGGTGGCTCCCAGACTCAGAGAAGCGATGACATTTTCCCGAGAAGTACCTGTATATAAAGCCGGCTCATCATCACTATGCCAACCCAAGCCTTGCGAACCATCTTCATACAAATTGGCCAGACAGGAATTAAAGGGATGACCGACCAGAATTTCAATATGTTGCTTTAAACGGAATAATCCGGGTGTCCATACCTGAGCTTGTTTAAGCGTACCAGAATAACGATACTGATAATGTTCATCGCCATACCAGACCACCTGGCGACCGGTGACATGGTGCTTGCCAAATAAATGCACTTCATCATATTGCCAGGCCAGCTGACTGAGAAAATGCTGTAGATACTGCTGGCTTTGTTCCTCATCCAAAATCAAGCCATAATCCTCCACTACCCCATCAAAAGGTAATACATTGGCTTGCGGCTGGGGTGCAAATAAATCGAGCGTCATATCAATCAGATCCAGTATCCACATGAAAATACTGACATTCGACCTAAAGGATTACAACTGCTCTTCACAAATGACTACAACATTTATGCTTGTGGCTGGCATGATTCCTGCCTAGACTGAATTCAACTTTCACAATAAAAATAATCCTTTTATGAACTTATGGCAGCTGTTTCAGAAACTTCGTCCCTTTGTTCAGCCTTACCGGTTGCTGGTGATTGCCACGCTGATTCTGACCCTGATTGGCTCATTCACAGCACAGGTCAATGCCATTACCTTGCAATATGCGGTCGACAGCATCAATTCGCTACTCGAAGCCGGTCAAGGATTGGAGCAAGGCTGGCATATTCTGATCACGATTTCGGCAATTTTGCTCGGCAAAGAAATTATTAATGCCTTTGTCCAGTTCGGGCAGAAGTTCTATGGAGAGAAACTGCGAATTTTTGTCTCTCAGGATCTGGCCCAAGGGATTATTGAAAAGTTTTTAAAATATCGTTTGGAATTTTTTAATCAGGAAAATAATCAGGCCGGTAAATTACAGACCCGGATTGACCGTGGTATTGGTTCACTGACCCGTCTCGTTCAGATCTTCTTTATTGATATTTTACCGTTATTTACCAGTGCCATTGTGGCTTTGGGGTTAATGTATTATGCCAATGTTTATGTCGGTCTGGTCGCGACTGCCATTGTCCCGATCTATTTCTGGTTGACCTATAAACAGGCGCAAAAGCTGGGGGGCTGGCGCCGCAGTCTTCGCGATGGTCGGGAGAAAAAGAGTCAGGGCATTCTCAGCATCATCAACTCGATTACTGTGATCAAATCCTTTAACCGCGAATCGATTGAATCGGAAAAGCAGCTCGGTTTACAGCGTGAACTGACCGACAATCAGATGAAAACCCGCCAGACCAGTTTCCTGTTTGATGGCCTGAAAACTTTTCTGGAACAGATCGGGATTGTACTCATCATTATTCTAACCTCCTACTTTGTGCTGGATGGTCAGATGAGTATTGGCATGATCATGTTTCATGTGTTGCTATTTAATAATGTCTCTGCCCCAATCCGATCCCTGCACCGGATTTATGATGAAGTAAATGACGCCATGATCTATTCAGAAAGCTTTTTCAAGATTCTGGAAGCAGATGATGAAATTGAACAAAGCGGTCAGCAGAAACCGATTGTCCAAGGAAAATTTGAACTGAGTGGCGTGAATTTTTATTATCCAAACGGCCACCATGCCCTGAAAGATATTGATATGGAAATTCGTCCCAATAAAATTACCGCCTTGGTGGGCTTATCGGGTGCCGGAAAATCCACCCTGATCAGTTTGCTGGATAAATTTTATGAACCACAGCAAGGCCAGATCAAACTGGATGGCATTGACCTGAAAGATTATGACACCCAATATCTACGCGATCATATTGGTCTGGTCTTACAAAAAAACCATATTTTTCAGGGCACCATCTTTGACAATATCCGTTACGGCAAAACTACTGCCTCAATGGAAGATGTAATTGAGGCGGCAGAAAAAGCCTCGATTCATGAGCAGATTTTACAGTTACCGGATGGCTATGACAGCGATGCCTTGATGCTGTCTGGCGGCCAGCAGCAACGGATTGCCTTGGCACGGATGTTCCTGAAAAATCCACCGATCATTTTTCTGGATGAACCGACGGCGAGTCTGGATGCAATTGCCACGGAACAGATCAAACAAAGTCTGGACCAGATCAAGCAAGGCCGTACCGTGATCATCATTTCGCATAGCCTGTCGCAGATTATTGATGCGGATTATACCTATGTAATGAAAGAAGGAACGATTGCCGAACATGGTGAACACGACCAGCTTTATCATCAGCAAGGCGTATATAAGGAAATCTTTGATGCGATGGCCAAAAGCCTGAATATTGAAAAAATTGCCAAAACTTTTGAAGATGATGCTGAGGAAGAAACTCATAGTTAGCTTTTCTATCCCAATAAAAAACCTCCGAGCTGGAGGTTTTTTTATTTAAGTCTGGAACGTTTAACGCTGAACTTTCTGTTCAATTTCTTCAACGCTGGTATGACGCACATCAAAACCTTTGACCATATAGATCACCTGTTCCGAAATATTCCGGGCATGATCGCCAATTCTTTCTAGCGAACGCAGCACCCATAATACATTGATGACACGACTGATATGCCGCGGATCTTCAATCATATAAGTCATAAGCGTACGTGTGGCTGATTGATACTCACGGTCAATATCCGCATCTGCCAACATGACCTTCAAAGCTTGATCTACATCCAGACGCGCAAAAGCATCCAGTGCATCATGAATCATCACCCGCACCTGGTTGCCAATATGCCGGGTTTCCATATAACCGCGCGGTGAGCCGCCCTCTTCACATAAGCTTTGTGCAATTCGGCCTATTTTCGAGGCTTCATCGCCAATCCGTTCCAGATCGGTATTGGCCTTGGACATGGCAAGCACCATACGTAAATCAATCGCGGCAGGATGACGGCGCGCCAGAATCAGGGTCAGCGCTTCATCAATATCTCGTTCCATCTGATTGACGACATTATCTTGAAACTGCACATCTACTGCCATTGAGACATCTGTGTCCAATAGGGCATGAATGGCATTAGCTACCTGCTGTTCTACCAGTCCGCCCATCGTCATGAATTTGGTATTTACGTCCTGCAGTTCTTCATTAAATTGCGAAGAAATGTGATGACTTAATACAGGATTATTTGGACACAAGGAAAGCTACTCCTGAACGATAGAGGACAATGATCAATAATAAATCATATTAAAGCATATCTATGATGAAAGTTTGATGACAATAGTAGCCTCATAGAGGCTGAGGCGAATCATATTCAATCAGCCAGGCATTCAGCTCTGCCAGTTCCTTTTCGGTTAACTGCCCGACCGAGGCCTGCAATTGCAGCACATGCAACAGATAATCATATTTGGCATTCAAATAATCGGTCTTGGCAGAAAAGGCATTACGCTGTGCCAGCAACACATCGACCATGGTTTTTAAGCCTTCCTGATATTGGGCTCTGGACGCTTGTGAGACAATTTCCGAAGAGTCCATCGCGGCTTTACGTGCATTCAGTTTGGCCTGATCGGTTTCTACCTGCATAAAGGACTGTTTCACATCGGTATTGGCTTTACGGATGGCTGCATCCAGTTGCGCTTCACTTTTTTGCACATTGACACCGGCCTGACGGATACTTTTTTGTGTGCGTCCGCCGCTAAATACATTCCAGTTCACTTCCACCCCAATCTGGTCGAAATCTCCATTGCTGGACATGATCGTGGCTGGACTTTGTTTTAAATAGCCATAGGTTCCGACCGCTTCGACCTGCGGATAGAGCGCAGCCTGCTCGACCCGTTTGGCATCTTCAGAATAGCGCTTTTGCAGACGCGCTTGCAGAATATTCAGATTCTGGCTTTGTGCTAATTCAGTCCAGGACTGCATATCACTTGGAACCGGTTTCTGAAACTGAAAATCGTTGCGTAATACCGCCAGATTTTCCTGATAAGGACCGATTAACTGTGCCAGCTGTTCTTGGGCCAGTACCAGCTGAACTTGAGTCGAAATCCGGTTGGCTTGGGCACTTTGATACTGGGCATTGGCTTCACTGACCTCACTGCGCGCTACCAGACCTTCTTTGAGCTTAGCATTCATCATCCGTAACTGCTCAGACAGTGCCTGCTCTTCCTGCAAATAAGCCGTAGTCAAAGACTGCTGCCGCAAGACATTAAAATAGGCTTCGGCCACCTGTAAAATATGCTGCTGTTTTTGCAGACGCAGATTGACTTCACTGAGTTCGACCGAGGTCTTGACCTGCTTATAACCTTGCCAGGCATCCCAGCGAAATAAAGGTTGGCGTGCGGTTAAGGCCACCTGACGGCTGGTTGTACTGGAACTTTGCAACTCACCAAATTCAGCAGGCAAACCTTCAGACTCTGAGTTGTTGACGGACTGGTTTTTACGGGTCACATTTCCAGATAAAGTCACGGTCGGCAGCAAATTTCCGCTGGCAATCCCCAGATTGAGCTGATCAGATTGGTACTGCAACACATTCGCCTGCCAATTTGGATCATTTTGCTGGGCGCGTGCATACGCTTCTTGTAAATCCAGGGCAAAAATCGCCGGACTAATTAATAGCAATAAACCGGCCATGACACTGAGTTTTAATTTCATTTTATAGTGTTAACCCCTAACAGCCATTCAGATCAAAAAATTCTGGCGCTTTAAGCTAAGCCATACTAAAGAGATCTCTTGAATTTTTACGTATGATTTTTATTAATTTTTTAATATAAAGATCAATTTTTATCCATCTTTAATTCAATTTTCTGGCTCCAATATCGGCAATGTAACAAAGCAATTCACAATACTAAACATAGTATTTTAGTTTGATCTATACAATATCTTCCAGTAAGGCCGTTATTTTCTGAATTCACCTATATATACAGAGTCCTGAAGCATAGTGTTAATGCCATTCCCGTCTATATTCAAAGCCTGTTTGCTTGCTAGTAGCGTGCTGCTTATTGGGGGCTGCCAACAGCCCTCAGATCCACAGATCCAGGTCGAACAGACTGAGGCGAAGCAAACGCAAAGTCCAGTCAGTGACTTTAGCCTCATGTGCCAGAATATTGAAAAAAATATGTCCCAGATTAATGACCAGCGCACGACGTTTGCGCTGGAGCAGATTAATCAGGATCTTAAAGTATGCCTGCCGTTGATGGACTTGGCGGAGCAGAAGCACCTGATGCAGCGCTCTACCGAAATGTATCAGCACTTTTTAAAGGTGGATCGCACCGAGTTCCAGCAACGCGCCTTTGAGCAGTATGCACTGGAAATGGCCCAGCATCCGACCATTCAGCATGCGCATTTTCAACAGCTCACCTCACGTGACCAGTATCTGTTAAAACACAAGGGGCAGGCTTATGTAGAACTGCTGGATCTGGGGGATGGCACTTTACATTATCGCCGCAGTCCGGAATATCTGGCGCGTATTTTTGCCCCTTATTTACCGGCCGCTGAAAAAGCCTTTATTGAAAATCTGGCGGAACAGAATATGGAACCGGTGCTGGTGGAAAAACGCCTGCAGATTGAAGCCGCTGATATTGCAGCCCGCAGTCTGCTTTGGGAAGACTATCTCAAGACTTATCCGAATAGCAGTTATAAACGCGATGCTGAATATCTGCTGAAGCAATACACCTATTTCCTGTTTAGAGGTACCGAGCAATCGCCGGTGTCTGAAGATTATCACGATCGTTATGCCGTGGATACCAGTCATCTGGAAACCATTATCGGGCTGTCGAGTGGCCAGAAATCAACGCTGTCCACACAGGCACGCCTGTTTCTGGAATTTCTGGACATGACTCCGGAACAGCGCCAGCAAACCTTGCCTGCCGATTATAGAAACCGTTCGGAAGCAGAACAGATTCTGTACTATGCCCAGATCAGTCCGCCCTCACAAAAATACGATAAGGACTGCTTTACCGATGCCATCTGTATCTAGTTGGGATCAGTTTCACCTTCAATCAGTAGGACCATGTCTAAATCAATCCTCGCTTAAAGTTGAGCGATTTAGACCTGTTTATTCTGCCTAAACTGAGCTAAGCTTTAGCCTCGCTTGACGGAGCGCGAGTAATGCCTCGCTGAGATCATGTGATTCCTTTTATCATTATCAGGAATTGAGCATGAGTACCGTTGAACCTGATCAGGTTAATACCTGCGTAGGAATCAAGCTAGCTAAAAACCCAGCCCTTGCTTTATCTGTTCAGGATAAATCTGCCTACGTTTTTGGTCGTGCTTGATTCGTTGATGTCATTTATAAGGATCATAGCCATGAACCAGTTAACGAATCTTTCTTCTGAAACTTCTCTCTCCGCTCATGAACAGGAAGCACGCGATTTAACGCGAATTCTACCCGCTTCACGTAAAGTCTATCTGCAAGGTTCCCGTCCTGATATTCAGGTACCCATGCGGGAAATTTCCTTAAGTGAAACCCCGACCAGTCTGGGCGGCGAACATAATCCACCTTTGATGGTCTATGACACTTCGGGTGTGTATACCGACCCCAACGTGACGATTGACCTGAACAAAGGTCTGCCGAATGTTCGTGAAAGCTGGATTGAACAGCGCAACGATAGCGAAATTCTGGATCAGCTCAGTTCTGAATTTGGTCGCCAGCGTTTACGCGATATCCGTACCGCCGCAATCCGTTTCGCCCATATCCAGAAACCTCGCAAAGCCAAATGCGGCCGCAACATCACCCAGATGCATTATGCCAAGCAAGGCATCATCACTCCGGAAATGGAATACATCGCCATTCGTGAAAACCTGCGCCAGCATGAAGGTGTCGATATGCGCCAACATCCGGGCCAGAATTTTGGTGCCCAGAATTTACGCGAAATCACGCCAGAATTTGTGCGTCAGGAAGTCGCCGCCGGCCGCGCGATTATTCCGGCCAATATCAATCATCCGGAACTGGAACCGATGATCATCGGGCGTAATTTTCTGGTCAAAATCAATGCCAATATTGGTAATTCTGCACTCGGTTCAAGTATCGAAGAAGAAGTCTCGAAAATGACCTGGGCGACACGTTGGGGCGCAGATACGATTATGGACCTCTCGACCGGCCAGAATATTCATGAAACCCGTGAATGGATTATCCGCAACTCTCCTGTACCAATTGGAACCGTACCGATCTATCAGGCACTGGAAAAAGTCAATGGTGTGGCCGAAGACCTGACCTGGGAGATCTTTAAAGACACCCTGATTGAACAGGCTGAACAAGGTGTGGACTATTTCACCATTCATGCCGGCGTGCTTTTAAGATATGTACCGCTGACTGCCAACCGTTTGACCGGTATCGTATCGCGTGGCGGTTCGATCATGGCGCAGTGGTGTCTGGCACATCATCAGGAAAACTTCTTGTATACCCATTTCGATGAAATCTGCGAGATCATGAAAGCTTATGACGTATCGTTTAGTCTCGGCGATGGCCTACGTCCGGGCTGTGTGCAGGATGCCAATGACGAAGCGCAATTTGCCGAACTTCGAACTTTGGGCGAACTGACCCACCGTGCCTGGGAGCATGATGTTCAGGTGATGATTGAAGGCCCGGGCCATGTCCCGATGCATATGATCAAGGAAAATATGGATCTGCAACTGGAAGTCTGTAAAGAAGCACCCTTTTATACCTTGGGGCCACTCACCACCGATATCGCACCGGGTTATGACCATATTACTTCAGCCATCGGCGCTGCGATGATTGGCTGGTACGGTACCGCAATGCTGTGTTATGTCACACCTAAAGAGCATCTCGGTTTACCCAATAAAAAGGATGTCAAAGACGGCATTATTACCTACAAGATTGCCGCGCATGCAGCCGATCTGGCCAAAGGTCATCCGGGTGCACAAGCGCGGGATAATGCCCTGTCCAAAGCCCGTTTTGAGTTCCGCTGGGAAGACCAGTTTAACTTGAGTCTGGATCCGGACACGGCGCGCAGCATGCATGATGAAACCATGCCGAAAGCCGCGCATAAATCCGCGCACTTTTGTTCCATGTGCGGACCAAAGTTCTGTTCAATGAAGATTAGCCAGAATGTTCGTGATTATGCCAGTCAACAGGCCAATCCTGATCAGCCAGCAAGCTCTCAGGCCGAAATTGAAGCCGGCATGGATCAGATGAAAGCCAGCTTCCACAACTCTGGTCAAAATTTATACCACAAACTATAAAACTGTAAAAAAAACAGTTGTCTTCAAAAAAAACTCAGATAGGATGAAAATAAATCAATTCATTCTATCTGAGCATATGAATATTATTAAACAGGCCTCTTATAATAAAAAAGACTTTCGCGTAGAGGCACGTGAATTCTTGTATCGGGGATTTATTCAGGTCGAAAAAGTCAGCCTGAAACACCGTTTATTTAATCAGGAAAGCTCAACCCCTATTTTGCAACGTGAGCTGATTCATCGGCCAGAAGCAGCGGGTGTGCTGATGTACAATCATCAACAGCAGAAATTCGGCCTGATCGAACAGTTCCGGATTGGCGGACTGGATGATATCGACTCTCCTTGGCAACTCGAAGTAATTGCTGGCGTTCTGGATGGCGATGAAGCGCCTGAAACATGCATCCGTCGCGAAGCACTCGAAGAATCAGGCTGTACCCTGGATGAGCTGCAGCACATTTTCAGCTTCTATCCGTCCGCCGGGGCATGTTCCGAATTATTTCATTTATATGTGGCGCAGACCGAATTGCCTGAACAGGGCGGTATTTTTGGCATGCCGGATGAAGGTGAAAATATCCAGCTGCATATTCTGGATTATGCTGATATTCCGTCCTTGCTCACGAATGGTCGCTTAAGAAATGCACCTGTCATTATGGCCTTGCAATGGTTGCAACAACATATTCATACTGCAGGAATATGTCTAAGGGGAAAGACATGAGTTTTCAGCAGTCAAGCATAAACACACAGCCAGATTGGACCATTATCCAGATTTCTGATACTCATCTGATGGATCGGGAAGAGCTGGAATTTGCCCGGATGAATCCCGAGCAGAGTTTTCACGAGGTGATGCAGCAGATCCAACAGCGCTTTCCCCAAATGGATGCACTGATTCATACCGGTGATCTGGCACAGGTGCCGGTCGAGCAGACTTATCAACGCTATTTAGCATTTGTCCAGTCTTTAAACGTGCCGTATTATCAGATTCCAGGTAACCATGACGATTCTCGGGTGTTCCCTTTTCATCAGCATGCGAATCAGGTACATGCCATTCATTTTGGCACCTGGACCATGATCCTGTTAAATAGTGCCGTTCAAGGCAAGATCGATGGCTGGGTGGAACAAGCTCAACTTGATCAATTGGACCAATTATTGCTTGAATTTAAGCATCAGCATGTCATTGTCGCTTGCCATCATCATCCTTTTGCGATGAAATCGTACTGGATTGATCAGCACCGGCTGAAAAATGCTGAAGATTTAAAAGATGTACTGGCTCGGCATCATAATATCAAGCTGGTTCTGTTTGGTCATGTGCATCAGGATTCCTGCAACGAATGGCATGGCATCTACTTTTTATCCACGCCATCGACCAGTGTGCAGTTTAAACCTAAAAGTGAAGATTTCGCGCTAGATCAGGCGGCACCAGGTTATCGTGTATTACATTTGCAACAAAATGGTGAGTTTGATACCTATATTGAACGGGTGGCATTGAGCCAGCAAAATATTAATACCGAAATTTCAGGTTATTAACTTTTCAATTTGTTTTTTTTGCATTACTTTATTGCAACCAAAGGAAATGTGATATGCATAGTCCAGACATCAAAGACTATCAATAAGCATAAAAAGTCTATATGATGACGGCCCCCATAGGAGGATAATCTTTCTACAGGGTGGATAAAAAACTGCATATCACCATATTTTTTGCGTAGCAATCATACGCATAGATGAGGAATGCCCTAAATGGCGAATGACAACCAAAATCAAGTCTTAGACAATCAAACTGATGTTGTAGAAGAGAAAGCTGCAAAGCGCGTACGCAAATCTAAGCCTAAAACGACTGACGGTGGTTCTACTGCTAGCTTATTTGGTATTGAACCTTATCAACCTAAAAAAAATGAAGAATACATGTCTGAAGGTCAGCTTCAGCATTTCCGCCAAATCTTGCTGGCTTGGAAAGCTGAGTTGATGTCAGAAGTGGATCGTACCCTGAATACGATGCAAGACGAAAATACTGCTCTTCCAGATGTGAATGACCGTGCGACTCAGGAAGAAGAGTTTGCGATTGAGTTACGTACCCGTGACCGTGAACGTAAACTGATTCGTAAAATCGAACAGTCGATCGAAGCAATCCAGAATGATGACTATGGTTTCTGTGAAACTTGTGGTATCGAGATTGGCTTGCGTCGTTTAGAAGCACGTCCAACGGCTACTTTATGTATTGACTGCAAAACCCTTGCAGAGATCAAAGAGAAGCAAAATAACGGTTAAGTATGTCTGTAAATAATCCTCCCCTAACCCCTCCTTTAAAAAAGGAGGGGGACAACAGGATGGCTTATGTGGGCCGGTTCGCGCCATCGCCAACCGGCCCTTTGCATTTTGGCTCCCTCATTACCGCAGTTGCCAGTTACTGCGATGCCAAAGCCAATCAAGGCACATGGCTGGTCCGGATTGAAGACACCGATATTCCCCGCATTTATCCCGGCAGCGAAGAGCATATTTTGCGTGCCATGGATGCCTTTCAGCTTGAACCTGATGCCGAAATCATTTTCCAGAAAGACCGTTTAGATATTTACGAAGACGTCATCCAGCAATTACGTCAGCAAGACCTAGTCTATGCCTGTCAATGTACCCGTAAAATGCTCGGTTCCAACCATATCTATCAGGATACCTGCCGCAACTTGGGTCTGGCTTTTGAGCATCAGGCCATCCGTTTAAAAGTTGAAGATGTTGAAATCTGTTTTGAAGACCGGCTGCAAGGTCAGCACTGTTCAGAACTGAAAAAAGATCTGGGCGATTTTGTCTTAAAACGTCGTGACGGCATTATTAATTACCAGCTGGCTGTAGTGGTCGATGACTATCTGCAAGGCATGACCCATGTGGTGCGTGGGGCTGATCTTTTAGATAATACCGAACGGCAAATCTATCTAGGGCAGTTACTCGGTTATCCACGTCTGAGCTATATGCATCTGCCGCTGGCAATGAATGATCAGGGACAAAAACTGTCGAAACAAAATCTGGCCCAAGCACTGGATTTAATTCAGGCGCCACAATTATTAAAACAGGCACTTAAGGCTTTGCATCAGGCTGAAGTTGATTTAGATGCTCCGCAACAGATGCTGCAACAGGCAGTGGCGCAATGGGATATCGAGCGGATTCCACATACAACTGAGCTACAAGGTCACTATTTATAAAAACAGCTTTTCACTTAAGCTAGACTTCTAGAATGAAAAATAGATAGGAAGAAGAGTATGTTTTTTATTTTTGGCGTCGGCCCTAAAACCAAAACCATTGAGAAAAGCCAGTTTCTGTGTCCGGTCTGCCGTACTCGTTCGGGCTATGAGCTAAAACAGCAGCGTAATTATTTTTCTTTATTTTTTATACCCTTGATTCCACTTTCCAAGCCTAAATCTGCTTTTGTGACCTGTTCCAATTGTGGAACCGCAATGCCGAGCACGGTACTGGACCATGCTCAGCCAGAGCCAGGACGAAACTCCAATCTAGAAGCTTGATTCTTCGCGGCTTGGATTGACCTGACGCGTGGTCGAATCAATTTTCAGAATCAGACTGATCATGACCGCACAGATAATCAGGGATGAACCGCCATAACTAATAAATGGCAAGGTCAAACCCTTGGTCGGCAACATGCCCATATTCATACCGGCATTCACCAGAATCTGTAACAGGAAAATGATACTGATGCCATAAGCCAGATAGCCGGCACGCAAATATTGATGCTGCAAGGCGCGGTGTCCAATGCGGATACAGCAAACCAGCATGGTGAAGGACAAGATCAGGATGGTTGAAATGCCTAAAAAGCCAAATTCTTCACCCAAAATTGCCAGCATGAAATCGGTATGCGCCTCAGGCAAATAAGACATTTTCTGGATACTATGCCCCAAGCCTACCCCTGCCCATTCCCCACGGCCAAAGGCCATAAGGGCATTAGAGAGCTGATAACCGGTGCCTAAGGGATCTTCCCAAGGATTCGAAAAAGACAGCAGACGTTGCAGACGATACGGTTCCAACAGAATCGCGGCAGCAAATGCGCCGACCAAGGTCATAAAAGCCACACCGAACTGAATCCACGGCGCACCCGCCAGAAAGAACACGCCAAGCATGGTTAAGGTAATTACCACGGTTGCACCCAAGTCAGGCTCGAGAATAATCAAACCGACGGTAGCACCCATGATGGCACTTAAACGGACCAGACCCTTGATATTATTCCGTACTTCTTCCGCACGGCGCACCACGTAGTCTGCAGTAAAAATTGCCATCATCACTTTGGCGACTTCCGAAGCCTGTAAGGTAAAGCCTGCGATCCGAATCCAGCGTTTGGAACCATTGACTTCCGTCCCGACAAATAGCACGGCCACCAAAAGTACGATGGTAATAATCCACAAAAAGAAAGTGTTATTAAACCAGACTTTTAAGGGGATTTTATAAGCCAGAAAAGCTGCTACGGCAGCGACAAAAATCGAAATCCCATGTCGGCTAATATAGTGAAACGGATTTTCATGCATACGTTCTGCATAGGGCATCGAGGCCGATGCCACCATGATCGAACCAATGCAGAGCAAAGCCAACACACAGAAAATCAATACATTCCGTGGATTCACTTCAGCAGGTATTCTAGGTATCCACTGCGTATAAAATTGATTTAATTTATTGATCGTAGTCTGAGCAAACCCAGCCATATCACGAATCCTTGTTATTCTTAATTGAGTTCATTCACATACGCAACAAACTTGCGACCACGCTCAGGATAACCCGAGAACATATCAAAACTTGCGCATGCAGGAGACAATAGCACGACATCATGTGCCTGAGTGTGCTTTTGGCAGATTTCTACTGCCTGCTGCAAGCTGTCCGCATGAATCAGTTCAGTCGTACCCGCAATCGCTGCTTCAATGACGGGACGATCTTCACCGATTAATACCGCTACTTTGGCATATTTGCTTAATGATTCACGCAAGGCTTTAAAGTCCTGCCCTTTGCCCTGACCACCGAGAATAATCGCGACTTTACCGCCTTGGGCTTCAATGGCCATGCCGAGACCGTCCAGTGCTGCCAAGGTTGCGCCGATATTGGTACCTTTGGAGTCGTTATAATAACGTACGCCTTGCACTTCTTTAACGAATTCACAGCGATGTTCCAGACCTTTAAAGGTCTTTAAGGTATTCAACATGCTTTCCAGTGGCAGGCCAATCGCTTCACCCAGCGCCAGACAGGCTAAGGCATTGGCAACATTATGCGTGCCCTGCATATACATCTCGGTACTTTTCAGCAGACGCTCACGACCACGCGCCAGCCAGATGCTGCCATCCGTATCCTTGAGAATACCGTACTGGTTCATATCCGGTGCATTTAGACCAAAGCTTTGTATCGGTGTTACGTCTGGCACCAGAGGACGGGTCAAAGAGTCATCACGGTTATAGACGACTTTTTTTACACCCTGGAAAATCCGGTGTTTCGCCGTGTGATAACCCATCATATCGCCATGACGATCCAGATGATCTTCACTCATGTTCAACACCACCGCGACTTCAGCCGCCAGATTTGAGGTGGTTTCCAGCTGAAAACTGGACAGCTCGAGTATATACAGCTCAGGATCGTCTTTAGTCAGGTCTAGCGCAGGACGACCTAAGTTACCACCGATAGCGACTTTTTTACCTGCATCCGCTGCCATCAAGCCAATCAAGGTCGTCACGGTACTTTTGGCATTAGAACCGGTAATTGCTACGATTGGCTTGTCTGTAGCACGGCGTAAAATCTGGATTTCACTGACTACTGGAATGCCCTTGTTGATGGCTGCCTGAATTTCAGGAAGTTTAGGATCAAGTCCTGGGCTGATCACGATTTCTTCCGCAGACAACAACAGCTCGGCATCAAACTGACCGAAACTGGTCTGAACTTCAGCGGTTATCTGCTCATGCCCTGGCGGGTTAGCTCTAGAATCTGTTACTGCAACGCGGTAGCCCTGACTATGCAAGAAATTGACTGCTGCAACACCTGATATTCCGAGTCCTGCAACGACTTTTAACCCACCACGTTGTATTAACATTTTCGCCCCATATTTTGGTCTATTTTGAAACTGACGAAATGGTAGCACTTTGCTGTTTTGAATGCCTTTTCTGATTGGCTTTTCTGCACATTTTTTTTGTGTCCATGCGTAAAAAAACCGTCATGATCATGACGGTTTTTAAAATTCAGCCAGAAAAGGAAATTATTTCCATTTCACCGCTTGTTGGGCTGGCTTTTCTTCTGAACTTTTTTCTGAAACCGGACAGGCACAGTTGCCACCACAGCCTGCAGCCATACCCGGTTGCAGCCATTTGGCCAGACGCTTCCAGCCCTTGGCTGCACAGGCATCAGACAGCTTCTGGAAGACTGAGTTAGAGGTGTTCGGAAACACCTTTCTGAATACTACCAGCATGCTCCAAAGCACCAGTGCTGTCACAATTAGAATTTCAATCATCTCAATCTCCCATACATATACAATGCAGCAAATTCAATTGGCCAAGGCCAAGCTGAGATTTAGCCCAAATAATATGAAGCAATTTGATAAGTCAGGAATGACATGAAATATGCCAGACCAAACAGGTAAACAGTCATGATACTGACGGTTTTCCAGGAACCGGTTTCACGTTTAACCGTTGCCAGAGTCGCTAGACAATGTGGTGCATAAATAAACCACACCAGCAAAGACAAACCTGTCGCAACTGACCAGCCCAGATCACCTCCACCGCTGATCAGCGCAGCCAGACCTTCAGACATCGCATCTTCATCAACTGCCGACATCGCATAGACTGTGCCCAGTGCTGCAACGACCACTTCACGCGCTGCCATCGCCGGAATCAGGGCAATACAGATCTGCCAGTTAAAACCGAGGGGTGCAAAGATCGGTTGCATCAGATGACCGAGCATCCCTGCCAATGAATAATCAATGGCCGGCAGGGTTGCGCCTTCTGGTGGCTGCGGGAACGTACACAGGAACCACAGCACAATCGATAAGGCGAAGATGATGCCGCCGACACGTTTCAAGAAGATTTTGCCGCGATCCAATAAGCCGATCCAAACGTTCTTCAAGTCCGGAAAACGGTAGCTTGGCAGTTCCATCAGCAGCATGTGCTGTGATTTATCTTTGTGGAAGAATTTCAACACAAAAGACACCAGCAAGGCACTTACGATACCTGCCATATACAGACCGAAGAGCACCAGACCTTGCAGATTCAGGAAACCCCAGACGGTTTGTGCCGGTACAAATGCCGCAATCAGCAAGGCATAAACTGGCAAGCGTGCCGAACAGGTCATTAAAGGTGCAACGAAAATCGTGGTTAAACGATCTCGTGGATCACTAATGGTCCGCGATGCCATGATGCCCGGAATGGCACAGGCAAAGCTGGACAATAACGGAATAAAGGCACGTCCTGACAAGCCTGCTTTAAACATCAGCTTGTCTAACAGGAAAGCAGCACGCGGTAAATAACCAGATTCTTCTAGTACTAAAATAAAGAAGAACAGAATCAGAATCTGTGGCAGGAACACCACCACGCCACCGGCACCGGCAATAATCCCGTCCACCACCAGGCTATTCAGTAATGGGTGCGAAATATATTCGCCGAGGAACTCACCCAGCCAGCCAAAGAAGGATTCAATCCCATCCATAAACGGCGCAGCCCAGGCAAATACCGCCTGGAAAATCACGAACATCATCACGGCCAGACTAATTAAGCCCAATACCGGATGCAGAAAAATCTTGTCAAGAAAATCTGTACGTTTATCTTCCTGATCGACGAAATTAACCACGTCATTCAGAATGTTTTCCACGCGCTGGTGACTGTCACCTTTCAAGCCGCTGAGTTCGGTCTGTGGTACAGAATACTTGCCTTGATCCAGCGCATTTTTCAGGTTTTCAATCCCTGAATTGCGCACAGCCACCGTTTCTACCACAGGTACGCCCAGTCGCTCAGACAGCTTCTGGGTATTGATCTGCATGCCACGACGGCGTGCTTCATCCATCATGTTCAGCACAACCAGCACCGGACGACCCAGTGCAATCATTTCCAGCACCAGACCCAGATGCAATTTCAGATTGGTGGCATCTACCACACATAAAAATGCATCCTGCTCCTGCTCTTCCGCAATTTTACCTTGTACGACGTTGCGGGTGATTTCTTCATCCGGACTGGTTGCATCCAGACTATAGGTTCCCGGCAAATCCAGTACCCGTACCGCTTTGCCTGAGGCAAGCTGAAACGTACCGACTTTACGTTCAACCGTCACACCCGCATAGTTACCGACTTTTTGGCGCGTTCCGGTTAAATGGTTGAATAATGAAGTTTTACCGCAGTTAGGGTTACCGACAAGGGCAATACGTAATGTATCACTCATGCCGACACCGCCTGTTCGATTTCAATTTTGGCTGCTTCTGATTTACGCAAAGCAAAACGTGTGAATCCAACTTGAATCAAAATGGGATCTCCACCAAAAATACCTTTAGTAATGACCTGTACCTTTGTACCTGGTACAAAGCCTAAAGTTTCCAAACGACTCGCGACGACATCGTGTAGAGCACTTTCACCATCAGTTGTTCGACTCACTTTTCGAATGATGGCAATTTGTTTTGCTTTTAAATCAGACAAACGCACCGTGAAATTCCTAAACTATTTTGTACAGTATACAAACAAATGAGAATAATTAACAAATAAGATTAATTACATTTCGATTTAGCCTTATACCACATCGACACTGTCATAAAATTAAACTACAGTGGAGAATACCAATCCCGATTATCGCTTTTTCAGATCAGATCCTTTCATCCTATGCTGAATAAAAAACCCCGTATTCCTGCCCCTGTCCAGATTCCTGATGCGTTCAGTTATTTACAGGGTTTTCGTGATTATCTGATTGCGCAAACGGTCAGCCCGCATACCCGCAATGCCTATTTGTCCGATCTGGTGCAATGTGCAGAATGCCTGAGCAAGCCTCTACCGGAATGGAATCATGATGATATTTCCGATGTACTGATTGCGCTGACCAAACAGCAAAAAAGTCCACGTTCGATTGCCCGCTGCCTGTCTGCCTTGCGTTCATTTTATAAATTTCTGCGCGAGCAAAAACTGCGTAGTGACAATCCGGTGGCTGCACATAAAACCCCAAAACTGGGCCGGGCCTTACCCAAAGATCTCTCCGAAGCAGATGTCGAAGCCTTAATTCATGCCCCTAATATCAACACGGCATTAGGACTGCGTGATCGAGCCATGTTCGAAGTGCTGTATGCCTGCGGACTCCGGGTGACCGAACTGATTAACTTACGTCTGGAACTGATCAACTTAAAACAGGGGTATTTACGTATCGCCGGTAAGGGCAATAAAGAACGCCTGGTTCCGATGGGACAAATGGCTTGTGAATGGGTAGAAAAATATCTGAACGAAGCCCGTCCGCAACTGTATAAGACTTCGACCGATTATCTGTTTCTTACCCAGCATGGCGGCATCATGAGCCGGCAGAATTTCTGGTATGCGATTAAGCGTTATGCGCTGCAGGCCGGCATTCAGTCCGAACTGTCACCGCATACCTTACGTCATGCCTTTGCGACGCATTTACTCAATCATGGCGCAGACTTACGCGTAGTGCAGATGTTGCTCGGGCATAGTGATCTGTCTACCACCCAGATTTATACCCATGTGGCACAGGTACGGATGCAACAGCTGCATGCCACCCATCATCCACGTGCTTAAAACATATCCGGATGGAATAAACTGAGAAGTTTGACGTGTGGGTATTTTTTTTTGTTATGCTAATACTCTGTTTTTAATCCAAGAAGAAAAGGGTTTTTTATGACATTTGCCCGCTCAAAAATTTTTATGGCTTGCACACTTGCTGCTGGTTTGGGTCTGACTGCGTGTTCCAATTCCACTAACAACGATAAAAAGCAAGAGTTGACTGCAAGCGCACCGGCGACGGGCGAAGCCTCTACCCTAACCGAACGTAATGCAGAACAGCGTCTGGCGTCTACGTTGGAAAAGCATTTCAAAACTGCTGGCATCAGTGCCAAAATTACCGACATTAAAGCCACTGAAGTTCCAAACCTGTACTGGGTGAGTCTGGAAGGCATGTCTGCGGTCTATGTCACCAGTGACGGTAAATACCTGATTCAGGGCGATGTGATCCGTCTCGGCGACAAACAGCTACACAATGTCAGCGAAAACCTGCAGGCAGGCATCAACAATAAACTCTTTGCTGAACTCAAGCCAGCAGACTTGCTGGTCTATCCAGCTAAAGGCAAAGCCAAGCATGTGGTCTATGTGTTTACCGATGTCAGCTGTCCGTATTGCCATAAATTCCATGAGCAAATGGATGAGATGAATGCCAAAGGCATTGAAGTGCGTTATATCGCCTGGCCGCGTGGTGAACAGCATATGCCAGCCATGGAAGCGATCTGGTGCAGTGCCGACCGCCGTAGTGCCTTTAACCAGGCGATTGCGGGTGCACAGATTAGTGCAGAGAAGTGTGAAAATCCTGTTCAAGATCAATATCAAATGGGTCTAAATATGGGTGTGAATGGTACCCCTGCCATTTATAATTCAGCAGGTACTTATCTAGGTGGTTATATGTCTACATCGGAATTATTGAATCGGCTTAAATAACTCATTTTAATAAGTTATTTAACTTTATTTTATAGACAAAGATATTCTGAAATGACCCTAGAGTCAGGCGGGTTTTTTAGCTATGATCTAGGCTCTTGTAAAAAACTGTTTAATTTGGAGTGTGACGTGAAACCAGTTCGTCTGGCAATCCTCGGTCTTGGTACTGTAGGTGGTGGTGCCTTGAAACTATTAAAAGAAAATGCTGCTGAGATCAAACGTCGCACCGGTCGTGAAATTGAAATTACCCATGTAGGCACCCGTCGTCCACGTCCTGATCTGGATCTGCCAGAATCGGTTAAACAAAGTGCCGACTTGATGGACATCGTACGTCAACCTGATGTAGACGTCGTGGTTGAAGTCATGGGCGGAATTCATCCTGCTTTTGAAATTATTATGGAAGCCATGAAACATGGCAAACATATTGTAACGGCCAACAAAGCACTCTTGGCTGAACACGGCAACGAGCTATTTAAAGCGGCTGAAGACAATGCAGTACAGATTGCCTATGAAGCGGCAGTGGCCGGTGGCATTCCGATTATTAAAGTGATTCGTGAAGGTCTGGCAGCCAACAAGATTGAATGGCTGGCCGGTATTATTAACGGCACGGGTAACTTCATTCTCAGTGAAATGCGTGAAAAAGGCCGCGCTTTTGAAGATGTGTTGAAAGAAGCTCAAGAACTGGGTTATGCCGAAGCTGATCCAACCTTTGATGTGGAAGGAATTGATGCTGCACACAAGCTGACGATTCTGGCCTCATGTGCCTTTGGTATTCCGCTACAGTTTGACAAAGTTTTTACTGAAGGCATTGGCAAAGTCACTGCACAAGACGTGAAATATGCCGAAGACCTCGGTTTCCGGATTAAACACCTAGGTATTGCTCGCCGTACCGATGCCGGGATTGAACTTCGTGTACACCCGACCCTGATTCCAGATGACCAGTTAATTGCCAATGTCAACGGCGTGAAAAATGCGGTTCTGGTACAAGCCAATGCGGTCGGCCCAACATTATACTATGGTGCTGGCGCAGGTGCGGGACCAACGGCTTCTGCGGTTGTTGCCGATGTGATTGATATTGTCCGTGACATTATTTACACAGAAGACGGCGCAGGCACCATTCCGCAACTGGCTTTTGAAGCGCTCAGTGATTTACCGATCTTGAGTCGTGAACAAATGACCACCGGCTATTACATCCGTATTAATGCCGAAGATCAGATGGGCGTGCTTGCTGATGTGACCACGATTCTCAGTCGTGCCGGCATCAGTATTGATGCGATCATGCAGCAACCGCGTTTATCCAAAGACCTTATTCCTATCGTGATTCTGACCGATCCTATCGTCGAATCAAAAATGGATGCAGCGCTTTCACAAATTCAAGCATTACCCGTCATTCATGGCGAAATTGTACGAATTCGTTTAGAATCGCTTGATAATTAATCGGGTTGAGGGGAGTATTCCCCTTGCCAAGCTCTACACACAATTGGAACATCATCATGTCGAATGCCAATCGTTATACTGGTTTAGTTGACCGCTATCGCGACCGTTTACCAGTGTCTGCAACTACTCGTGCGATCTCTTTGGGTGAAGGTAATACTCCACTGATCAAGCTTGAGAATATTCCACGCATTATTGGTAAAGATGTTGAAATTTATGTGAAGTACGAGGGCTTAAACCCGACTGGTTCATTTAAAGACCGCGGTATGACTATGGCGGTGACGAAAGCCGTTGAAGAAGGCTCTAAAGCTATCATCTGCGCATCTACCGGCAACACCTCTGCGGCGGCGGCGGCATATGCTGCACGTGCTGGCATCAAAGCATTCGTGCTCATCCCTGAAGGCAAAATTGCCATGGGTAAAATGGCTCAAGCGATGATGTATGGTGCGATCACCATGCAAATTCGCGGTAACTTCGATGACGGTATGCGTCTGGTTAAAGAAGTTGCCGATCAGGCACCGGTAACGATTGTAAACTCAATCAACCCGTACCGTCTGCAAGGTCAAAAAACCATTGCTTATGAAATCGTTGAAGCTTTAGGTCGTGCACCGGATTATCACTGCCTGCCAGTCGGTAACGCGGGTAACATCACTGCGCACTGGATGGGTTATACCGAAGCGGTTGCCAACCAGTCGAAAGAAGAATTTGAGCAAGTCGTTTACGATGCTGAAACTGATGCTTTCACTGGTCCTAAACCGGCAGGCTTGCCAATCATGGCAGGTTATCAAGCGTCTGGTGCTGCACCTTTCCTTCGTGGCGGTCCAGTAGAAAATCCGGAAACTGTTGCAACTGCGATTCGTATCGGCAATCCGCAAAGCTTCAATCATGCTAAAGCGGTTGTTCGTGATTCAAACGGCTGGTTTGATGAACTGACTGATGCGGAGATTCTTGAAGCTCAACGTCTGCTTTCTATGTATGAAGGTGTATTCGTAGAGCCTGCGTCTGCTGCGTCTGTCGGCGGCGCGATCCGTGACATTAAAGCGGGTAAAATTGCTGAAGGTTCAGTGATCGTATGTACCGTAACGGGTAACGGTCTGAAAGATCCAGACACTGCTATCAAGCAATGTGCTGATGCCGTGATGTTGTCGATTGATGCAACTATGAGTCAAGTTAAAGACTCTATTCTGTCGAATATGTAATTTCGGCCAGAATTAAAAAAACCCTGCACTTGCAGGGTTTTTTTATGAACCAATCAATTAGATTCGTTTAGGTTGCTGGCTGACCCAACTCATTAAACGGGTCGCATCATTGGTACGCGCCTGTGAGCTGTTTGCGCCTAAAAGTACCACCGCCACCGGACGGTTATTCAGAGTCGTGTGCATCACCACACAGCGCCCTGCTTCATTAATAAAACCGGTTTTAGAAATATTGATATTCCAGCCGCCATTACGTACCAAGGCATTGGTATTATTAGATTTCAATACACGATAACCCAAGTTAAAGTCATAGCTTGGCGTGGTCGAGAACTGACGAATCAGGCCGTATTGAGAGGCAGTATTCACCAAAATCCCTAAGTCACGAGCTGATGCCACGTTGCCCGGATGCAAACCTGTCGACTCCATGAAGTGGGTAGAATTCATACCCAGCTCTTTGGCTTTGGCATTCATTTTGGCAATAAATGCTGATCGACCACCCGGATAGGTTCGTGCCAAAGCGGCAGCAGCCGGGTTCTCGGACTTCATCAGAGCAAATAATAAAGCTTCAGCACGGTTCATGCTGTCTCCTGCTCTTAGCGTCGAGCTTGAGCTTTTACAACCTGAACAGGAAAAATCAGCCTGTTGCAGGGTGATTTTTTCCGACATATTCAGACGTGCATCAGAAATCACCACCGCTGTCATCAGCTTAGTAATCGATGCAATCGGATAGGCAGTATTGGTATTTTTGCTAAACAGCACTTCACCGGTTTGTGCATCCATGACCAGTGCAGCCCGTGCATTGACAGAAGGTTGATTACTAAAATGATTCGTATCAATAATCTGTGGCGCAGTATAAGCAGGTTTGGCTGCTGTTGGCGCTGCTGTGCCGGCCTGACGCAAAGTGGTGGTCACTGTGGCAGACCCGGGTGGCGACGGCTCATTGGCAGAGGCATTAAAATCATCGCTCATTAACTGGTTAACTTCTTCAGAAGACCAACTAATGCTGGAACCGCCCTCTGCCGTGCCAGAATTCATAATGATTTCAGCAAAACTTGTCGTGCTCATGCTGATTAACACGGACAGGCCGAGTAGATGCCTTAAAGACTTGTTTATTTTCTTCACTATTCCTTCACTCAACTAACAGAGGTAAGATTGATTTGCGTATTACCTCTAATATGCCTTACATTTAAACACAATGCCGAACATTTTTTGTTCTTGACACTGTGTGATAAGTTTCAGATTTAATCTTGCGAATAGGATTGCTAATTTTGTACTTTCATTGCAAGCTTATTTTGCTTTATGTAACAAAAAAATGATTTTTTTAACAGAGGGAGAGCGTAGGTGATCACAGTTTTAGTTGTGGACGACCATGAATTAGTTCGTACTGGAATTTGCAGAATGCTAGAAGACCATGCGGAGGTTCAGGTAATTGGACAAGCTGAATCTGGTGAAGAAGCGATCTCTCTGGTTCGTCAACATCATCCTAATGTAGTTTTGTTAGATGTGAATATGCCGGGCATTGGCGGCGTAGAAACCACGCGTCGTCTACTTCAGAGTGCGCCGGAAACCAAAGTTTTAGCGGTTAGCGGTCTGGCAGAAGAACCTTATCCGTCCCTGTTATTGAAAGCCGGTGCCAAAGGTTATATCACCAAAGGGGCCCCGATTTCGGAAATGGTCCGTGCGATTAATAAAGTTATGCAAGGCGGTAAATATTTTAGTGCCGACATTGCGGAACAGTTAGCCAGCTCTTACCTTTCTGATACACAACAATCGCCTTTTGATGCATTGTCAGAACGTGAAATGCAAGTGGCGATGATGGTGGTGAATTGTATCAGCGCCCAGGAAATTGCCGACAAGCTCTTTGTGAGTGTTAAAACCGTGAATACTTATCGTTACCGTATTTTTGAAAAACTGAATATCGATAGCGATGTCAAACTGACTCATCTGGCCATGCGCTATGGACTCATTAAACCTTAGCTTTTAACGAGTTCCGGTGCATATGGCACAAAAATCCAGTTATTCTGCGCTCAATCAATATCATCTCGGTATCTGGTATAGCGCTTATCGCTTGCTGATCAGCACCGGCCTACTGCTGATTTTTCTGCTGACCTACCCCGAACTCACCACCGATTATCAATATCCGCAGCTGTATTATTATGCGCTAGGAATCGGGGTTGCGATCAATACCGTACAGCTGTTTGCGCTGAAATGGATCAGACGACTGATCCAGCCGCAGCTGATCATGATTTTCTTTAGCGATGTCTGCGTTCTAAGTTTGCTGACTTTGGCCAGTGATGGTCCTAATCTGCAAATCGGGCTGCTGTTTGTGATTACCATCTTTTCTGCATCTTTATTATTAGATGCAAAAAAGGCCTTAGTTGTCACCCTTATTGCGGTCATCAGCGTTATTTATCAGCATTTTATCGGCAGTATTTTTGCATTTTCATCACTCAGTAATATCAGTAATAGCGCCCTGCTGGCCTTTTTGTTTTTTGTGGTTTATGGCACTGGGCAGATCGCCGTACGCCGTTTCCAGATTCTAGAAAATTTGAACTTCTCTCAATCACTGGAACTGCATCGCTTACAGAATATTAACCGCTATATTCTGGAACAGATTGAAACCGGTTATCTGGTACTGGATGAAAACTACCATGTGGTACTCAGTAATCCCGCTGCCTGTAATCTTTTGGGAATTGAGTCCAAATACGGTCATGAGAAATTCACCTTATCTCAGTCACAGCCAGATTTATTTGAACTGATCCATTTTGAAACCCTGGAAAATGGTGAGCGCTTTCAGTTTGAATCCCAGCAAAGTCGCTATAATATTCATGTGCAGGTACAAAAGCTGATTGTGCCGCATCAGACTCTAATGCTACTGGTGTTACAGGATGCCAAAAAATTAAATCAGCAGGTGCAGCAACTCAAACTTGCTGCTCTGGGTCAGCTATCAGCCAGTATTGCTCATGAAATTCGTAATCCATTGGCGGCCATTGTACAGGCCAATGATTTATATCTGGACTCGGAAACTGAACAGCAACAGCTACTCCAGCAGATGATTGGTCGACAGGCGACCCGGATTGACCGGATTATTCAGGACACGCTGAATATGGTCAAAAATAAAGAAACCCATCCGGTGCCGATTCATCTTAATGAATTTATCCCGTTATTTATCCAGGAAGATTTGGCCGATATTCGCGATCAGATTCAATTTAATATTGATATCCCTTTGGTGATTCAGTTTGATGAAGCACAGTTCCGGCAAATCCTGATTAATCTGATTCGTAATGCGATTCGTCACAATTCAGCCGATGCTGCTTATATTCAGCTGAATGTGCATCCCTATGAACATCGGGTCTGGATTGACGTACGGGATTTTGGCTCTGGCGTAGCCGTACATGACCAAGCTCTATTGTTTAAACCCTTTTTTAGCACATCGATTAGTGGTACCGGATTAGGATTGTATTTATCACATAGTTTTTGCGAAGCAAATCAGGCACAATTAAACTATATACAACAAGAACAGGGCGCATGCTTTCGCATCAGCTGTCAACGTATTACGCTTTAAAGGGGTCAAGGAAGATGAATGGGGAACAACAACCACTGGTGCTTTTGGTGGATGATGAGGAAGATTTGTGTACCCTCATGCAAATGTCATTGCTGCGCATGGGAATTCGTACGCACATTGCCCACCGTTTGGAAGATGCTAAAAAATGCCTTGCCAATCATCAATATGATGCCTGTCTGACTGACCTAAATCTGCCCGATGGCAATAGTTTGGAGTTACTGGACTGGATTGGCAGCCTCTATCCGGCACTTCCGGTCGCAGTTCTGACCGCCTATGGCAACATGGAAATCGCCATTGCTGCGCTCAAAGCCGGGGCCTTTGATTTTGTCAGCAAACCGATCAATCAGAAACATCTGGAACAACTCTTACAAAAAGCCCTGAATAAACCGGTGGATTATTCGCATAATAATCCAAATGAAGCGCTTGAACATAAAATGCTGATTGGACAATCCCTGCCGATCCAGCAACTACGTATTACCTTACAAAAAATTGCCCGATCCCAAGCACCGGTTTTTATCACTGGTGAATCGGGAACAGGTAAAGAAGTCGTGGCCAATCTGGTCCATCGCCTGAGTAACCGCAATGAAGGTCCTTTTATTGCGATTAACTGTGGCGCCATTCCGACTGAGTTGATGGAAAGCGAACTGTTTGGGCATAAGAAAGGCAGCTTTACCGGCGCTGCTCAGGACAAACAGGGACTGATTCAATCTGCCCATGGTGGCAGTCTGTTTCTGGATGAAATTGCAGAATTACCGCTTTCTATGCAGGTCAAATTGTTACGTGCCGTACAGGAAAAACGTATTCGTCCACTCGGTTCGGATACCGAAATTGATGTGGATTTCCGTGTGATCAGTGCCACGCATCAGGATCTGGAAGCCTTGGTGCAACAAGGCAAATTCCGTCAGGATTTATATTTCCGTATTCATGTAATGGATCTGACTTTACCGCCATTACGTGAACGCGGTCAGGATATTCTGCTATTGGCCGAACATTTCATTCAGAAGATTTGCCAGGAATGGGGCATTCCCAATAAAAAACTGACCGAACATAGCAAAGATTTCTTATTGGGACAATATTATCCAGGTAATGTGCGTGAATTGCGTAATATTATGGAACGCGCGATTACTTTAAGTGATGAAGAGCGGATTGATCTTCAGCATTTGCAGAGTGCACCGCTGCGTCAGGCGCTAAACAGCCCTCAGGAGATGAATACGCTCACCAGCGAGATCATTGCGACCGAAACCCTGATTGCACCTAAAAAGCTGCCTGAAGAGGGTTTAGAGCTGTTTTTGGAAAAGGTCGAGAAAGAAATTTTACTCAATGCGCTGAATCTGACCCACTGGAACCGGACACTGGCCGCCAAAAAACTCGGCATGTCGTTCCGTTCCCTGCGCTATCGCTTGAAAAAGTTCGGACTGGATACCGAAGAAGATGAATAATTATTTTTGCAGGAGCAGTAAATCTGTAACATGTTCCAGATAGCTCTCCTCACGCATTTCCTGCTTAAACGGATAGTTGAAATGCGGCTGTATGCCCCGCCCTTCAATCATCTGGCCACTTGGGCTAAAGTATTGCGATACCGTCATCTGTAAAGCCGAACCATTGCTTAAAGGAAAAAGTTTCTGTACTACGCCTTTGCCATAGCTCTTTTCTCCGACCACCCAGGCACGGTTATGTTCTTTCAGGGCTGCAGTAAACACTTCTGCTGCAGAAGCCGAGCGGTTGTTAATCAGCACCCCAACTTTCAGATTCTGGAACTCAAAACTCGGCAAGGCCTGAAATTGCTGGTTGCCTTCAGCACGGCTTTTGGTCGAGACAATCACGCCCTGATTCAAAAATAAATCGGCAGATTCAACTGCGGCCGAGAGTAAGCCACCGGGATTATTGCGCAGATCAAATAATACGGCTTTTAAGCGTTTATCCGAATAACTTTCAATCAGACGTTTGATTTCATTGGCAGTATCTTGCTGAAAAACCTTGACCTGTAAAACCAGCACCTGGTTATTGTGCAAGCTCGATTTAATTTCGGTATCCAGCTTGGTATTGCGGACCAGACGAACGGCCGGACTTTGCGAGGAAAGCTGGATCATGAGCGTAGAGCCAACTGCTCCACTCAATAACTGCCGGACTTGTTCCTGATTCAGGCTACTTAAGACCTGATCGTCAATTTTATAAACCGTGACGCCATTTCGCAGTCCCTGCTTGGCTGAATCTGCATCGGCACTCAGTCCTTGAACCACCCATTGCTTCAACCGCGGGTCAAATTGCAGATCAAAATCAATGCTGGCCAGATCCCCTTCGGTATATGCACGCAGCTGCTTATAATCTTCAGGCGACAAATAACGGGAATAGCGGTCTAAGCCACTGACCAGACCCTGAATGGCCTGCTGGAATAAGGCATCGTCATTTTTATCTTGAATATAATTGTCTTTTACGATGCCATAAATTTGTACGAATTCCTGAATAGATGCCACAGGAATTTCAGAATAAACCTGCCCATCCATTTCCATATCATCGAATGCCGGCTCATTTGAACCCGCACCCCAGGCTGAATGACTCAAACACATCAGTAAGCATGGTATTACAACAGACTTCCAGCGTATTCTTGTCATTCTTTGACCTTTTCAAAATTTTATTAAAGATTATGCATCAAGCTGAATCAGGTTACGGCCCTGCATTTCAGCCGGCACCGGAACTTGCATCAGGTTTAATAAAGTCGGTGCGACATCTGCAAGCACCCCACCTTCCACGATTGTGGCCTGAGTTGGGCCGACATAAATAAACGGAACCAATTCAGTGGTATGCTGGGTATGTACCTGACCACTGTGGTAGTCCTGCATCTGCTCAACGTTACCATGATCGGCAGTCACAATCATATGACCTTTTTGCGCCATCACGGCTTCGTAAACCCGACCCAAACAGGTATCAACCGCTTCAACAGCTTTCACCGCAGCATCGAATACCCCCGTATGACCGACCATATCACCATTGGCAAAGTTCACCACCAGCAGGTCAAATTCACCTGAATTGATCGCAGCCACCAGCTCATCAGTCACTTCATAAGCACTCATTTCCGGTTTAAGGTCATAAGTGGCTACGTTTGGCGATGGAATCAGGATACGTTTTTCACCTGGGTATTCATCTTCACGGCCGCCGCTGAAGAAGAAAGTCACATGCGCATACTTTTCTGTTTCCGCAATGCGCAGCTGTGTTTTACCCAAATCAGATAAGTATTCACCAATCGAGTTTTTCAACGCTTCAGGCATATACGCTACAGGTGCATCAATCGTGGCTTGATAACGCGTCAGCATGACAAACTTCGCCAAATTCGGCACGACTTTACGTTCAAAACCTGCAAAGTCTTTTTCTACAAATGCGCGAGTCAATTCACGGGCACGATCGGCACGGAAGTTCATGAATACGACGCTGTCGCCATCCTGAATTTTCGCCAGATCGCCAATACGGGTCGCTTTAACAAACTCATCCGACTCATCGGCTGCGTAAGCCTGTTCCAAACCTTCAACTGCGCTGGCAGCTGTACGAACCGCTTCACCTTCAGTCAACAAGCGATAGGCCTGTTCAACACGATCCCAACGGTTGTCACGATCCATGGCAAAATAACGGCCGATCATGGTGGCAATACGACCTTGACCTGGATATTGAGCGAATAAGGCATCGAGTTTTTCTAAAGAAGGTTGTGCGCTTTTAGGCGGCGTATCACGACCATCTAAGAATGCATGTAAATAGACTTGCGCACCGCGTTTTAGCGCTAGCTCTGCCATCGCCACAATATGATCTTCATGGGAGTGCACACCACCTTCAGACAAAAGGCCAAGCAAATGTACTGCCCCACCTGCAGCTTTGGCTTTCTCAACTGCATCGACCAGAACTTCATGTTCAAAGAAGTCGCCCGTACGAATGTCTTTGGTAATCCGGGTAAAGTCCTGATACAGCACACGACCTGCGCCGAGGTTCATATGTCCGACTTCCGAGTTACCCATCTGGCCATCTGGCAGGCCGACATCTTCACCTGAACCCGAGATCAAACCATGCGGATGCTTGTCCTGTATCGCAGTTAAATTTGGTCGTTTAGCTGCTAAAAACGCATTGTCTTCGACCGCTTCGCGATGACCCACACCATCCATAATCACCAAAATGTGAGGGATTTTGCCAGCAGTTGCATCCGTCATAATGAAATACTCTGTTCGTCTACGAATTAATCGCTCTATTTTAGCGAAGTTTATAAAAAGAGGCCATGACCCGTATATGGTTTAAGCCTCTCATGATGATTGATTTGTTCTATTTTCCTGTACCTTAGCGTGCCCGATGCAGCAAGTATCCGCCGATGCCGAACATGATCAGAATCGGAATAAACACGAACCAGGCCGGAGACGGTGCATAGATCAAGCTGGCATAGCCGAGGAAATCCTGCAGATAGAAGAAACCCAGTCCGGCAAATAAAGCTATCACCAGACGAAAACCCATGGATTGCTGACGTAATGGCCCGAAGATAAATGAACAGGCGATCACTACTAGTGCAATCAGGGCAAAAGGCGAGCCGAGTTTTTGCCAGAAGGCCAGCTGATAGGTTTTAGGCACCTGGCTGTATTCATGCATATAGCTCATGAAACTGACCAGTTGACTCGGCGATAAATCTTCAGGATCAATCGTCACCATATGCACATATTTAGGCTGTAATGCTAGCGCTAAAGGTTGCTGTTGCTGCTTAACCAGTGTGGCATTACCATTTTGGAGAATATCGAACTGCTCTGTGTTGTCCAGCGTCCAGGAACCATCTTTAACAAATTGGCCCTGATCTGCCTGCAAGGTACCGCGCAAACGATAGTTCTGGTCAAAGTCCAGCATCTGCACATTTTTCAACTGACCTTGCGAGTTAGCATAATCGATATAAATAAAGCGCTGCCCTTCCCGAGTCCAGTAACCACGAACTTCACCGAGCTGAGCGGCTTTACTGGCACTTTTTACGCTTTTGGCCTGTTCATTGGTATAAGGAATGACCCACTCGCTCAGGGCAAATGACAACACCACCAACAACAGTGCTGAACGGATCACCCACCCGACAATACGCCATAAGCTCACGCCGACCGAACGCATCACAATCAGCTCACTATTCGAGGCTAATGTACCAAGACCTAAAACTGCACCAATCAGTGCAGAAATCGGCAGGATTTCATATAAATAATTTGGTGCGCCCCAAAGCACATATTTCAAGGCATCCCAGGCACCATAACCATCTTTGAGCGAACCAAGCTCACCCAGATAAGTAAATAATACCTGTAAACCCGCCAATACCGCGGTTGCACCCAGCATCGCCAGCGCAGTGGTTTGGGTCACATGTTTTGCAACTATACGACGTGCCAACATTGTTAAGACCTCACTCGCTGAATCTGTTTCTTGATTTTCGGGCCTAATTTCTGTTTACGCGAGAACAAGGCACCCGCAATTGCATAGGCAATCAGAATCAATGGATAGGCCCAAATGCCCATTTCTTCTTTACTGATCCGCGTCTTCACTGCCATCAGGGCCACAATCAGACTGGCAAAAATCATGAGGGCAGGAAATAACTTGAGATATCGACCCTGTCGTGGACTCACTTCAGACAAGGCCACAGCCAGAATCAGGGCAATCAGAATCGCAAAAGGAACAAACACCCGCCAGCCCAACTCACTGGCCACCACAGGATCCTGACGGTTCTGCCACAATTGCGAGGTCGGTAAGGCCTCAACTTCAGTACTGGCAAATTGCGCTTCTTCATCGCTTTCTAAACGCAGACGATAGCTTTCAAATTCAGCTTGGGTATATTGCGGTGTACCCGGATAGATCTCATAACGGCGTCCATTGACCAAATCCACCACATTGGCAGCATCATTCGGTACTTCAATTCGGGTGGCTTCCTGCGCCAGAATCATCACATCCGGTTTGCCTTCTTTTTCCGCACGCTGATAAAAGAAAATATCTTTTAAATTTTTACGGTCTTCAGACAGGTCGCCGGCATAAATGGTATAGGGTCCGGAGGAAATAAATTCTTTCGGTCGCACCAGATCAAAGCCGGTACGTACCGCCTGACTGGTGGTCAGGGCTTCAAACTGACGAATGCCCCACGGCGCAGCCCAAAGCATCAATCCGGCCTGAGCAATCAAAAACACCAGGGTCATCGGCACCAGTAGACGTGCCAATTGATGCCGACTGACGCCACTACCATTCATCACGGCCATTTCATGGTCGACATATAAACGGCCAAACACCAGCATCAGCCCAATAAAGAAACCGAGCGGAAGAATCAGGGTTAAGAATTCAGGCAAACGGTAGCCAATAATGCTAAATAAAATGCCTGCATCCAGACGGCCTTGCGCCGCGACACCAAAATACTTGATCAGTCGACCGCCCATCATGATCAAGGTCAATAAGGCAATCACCACCAAGGATGTCGAGACAACTTGCTTGACCAGATAACGCCGAATAATCAAATTAATTCTTCCAAAATAAGGTCCATAAAACGAGTGCTAGTTTACCCGAATAGCAAAAATATAAAACCTAGGCCGCCCTGCCCATTGAAAATCTATTCGGATAAATGTTTCAATGACTGAATGATTTACCCATCTAGACAGGCGTGAAAACAGAATATGAAACTTACAATTAATACGTCATTCCCAGAGAATGGATCAAGTCAATCTTTGTTGATTTTAGTTGACTCAGAACAACTTCAGAATACAACCGCAACCTATCAAATCAATAATTTAGACACATTAATTGAAGCCTCTCAATTCAAGGCAGCGTTGGCAGAAAGCCTGAGCCTGATTGGTCAGGTGAGCCAGTCCAGCCATGCAGCGCTGATTGGTTTAGGCAAGGTCGCTGAACTGCAACCGGCAAAACTTGCAAAAATCGCGCAAACTATTATTCAAGTCACTCAAAAAAAATTCAAACAGATTTCTGTAGATCTGACACAACTTCCACAAGAATTCCACTATCTGTTTGCCCTGTTTCTGACTCAGGCCAGCTATGGTTATGATGAATATAAATCCAAGAAGAATGAATTTGTGCTCGAGCAGATCGACCTGATTGCCACCCATAGCGTCTTAACTACCGAGCAGTTGCAACTGGTACAAGCGGTGCAAAGCGGACAAAACCTGGCACGTGATCTGGGCAACCGCCCAGGCAATATCTGTTTCCCTGAATATCTTGCAGAACAGGCAGTGGCTTTGGCGGCCGAATATCCGGAGCTGCTTAAAGTCACTGTGCTAGATGAACAGCAGATGGCAGATTTAGGCATGGGTGCCTTCCTTGCGGTAAGTAAAGGTTCAGAGCGTCCTGGTCGTATTATCAGCATGGAATATCAGTCAGAGCGTAGCGAAGCGCCGGTAGTCTTGGTGGGTAAAGGTATTACGTTTGACACCGGCGGTATTTCCCTTAAACCAGGCGCAGGCATGGACGAGATGAAATACGACATGTGCGGTGCAGCCTCTGTACTCGGTACGATGCGTGCATTGTGCGAAGCCCGCTTACCTCTACATGTGGTGGGAACCATCGCTGCAGCAGAAAACATGCCTTCAGGCAAAGCCACCCGTCCTGGCGATATCGTAACGACCATGAGTGGTCAGACGGTTGAAATCCTGAACACCGATGCCGAAGGTCGTTTGGTCCTATGTGATACCTTGACCTATGTAAAACGTTTTAATCCTGCTTTGGTGATTGATATTGCGACCTTAACCGGTGCCTGTGTGGTCGCTTTGGGTTCAGTACTAACGGGTCTGTTCACGCCAGATGATAAACTGGCAGCAGAACTAGAAGCTGCCGGCCAGCATTCCTTTGACCGGGTATGGCGTATGCCGGTACTGGAAGACTATCAGGAACAACTGGATTCACCATTTGCCGACATTGGCAATATCGGTGGTCCAAAAGCCGGTTCTGTGACTGCAGCCTGCTTCCTGCAACGTTTTACCCGTGAATATCGCTGGGCACATCTGGATGTTGCGGGTACGGCGTGGAACTCAGGTACCAATAAAGGTGCAACCGGCCGTCCAGTTCCATTATTGATGCAATTCCTGACGAGTCGCGTTCAAAGCAATGGCTAAAGTCAGCTTTTATTTATTTGAAAAAAGCCCTGAACGACAAGTGGACAGCACTTGTCGTTTATGCCGTAAGATTCTGCGCCAGCCGGCGCGAATCTGGTTATTGTGTGCCGATACAGATTTGCAACAGCAGCTGGATGAACGCCTGTGGAGTTTTGATCCCGCGAGTTTTATTCCGCATGGTATTGACCAGCCTCAGGCGACGGTCTGTATTTCGGCAACACTGCCGGAACAGTCCGACTGGATTATTTTCAATTTTAATCCGGAAGCACTTGAACCTTACACAAAATTTAGTCACATTATTGAGATCATTGAAAACCATGAAACGGCTAAACAGCTGGGTCGTGAAAAATTCAAGCAATATCGTCGTTTAGGTATTGAACCGGACACCCATAAGCTTTAACCGATATCATCCACAAGGAGAGGCACGTGGCATTAAATGTAGGTCCCGATTTTAAACAGCGCTGGTTAAATGTGCCGGAAGCTGTACGTCAGACCTTTATCGATGACCTCTCTCGGATCTGCGATATTTTAAAACCAGAAACGTCTTTGGAAGAATGGCAGAGTCGCGACCAGCGCTTACAGCAAGAATCTGAACGCAAGATTGAAGCTGCCTATGCACAGCGCAAGGCCGAATTAATTGAAGAAGCCCGTATTCGCAAACAGCTCGCGCTTGAAAAAGCCTTGGCCGAGAAACGTGCTGAAGAACAGGCCTATCAAGAACAGCTACGTCATGAGGAACAGCGTAAATTTAGCGAACAGAGTCAGGTGCTTGCTGAAATAAATACGCATCTAGAGGCTGAAGTGCAGCACTATGTCGCACGTTATGCAAAAAATCCTGAGACGACTTTTGATTTTGCCAAAGGTCGCATCCAGATTGAGGACCAGTCCATTTTATCCGAATTAGAAAGTGTGCGTTTACGTCTGGAACTTGAGGCAGAAACCGTGATTGAACAGACCGTGAATGCACTTCGTGAAAAAATGCGTGCGGCAGCCAAAGAAGAAATCGAGTATATGCTGAAAAATTCTGAATTTTCTGATCAGCCACGCAATATTTAAATGATCCTTTCACATTAAAAAAGCCCGAAAATTCGGGCTTTTTTATCTTCTATGTCGCATCTTACAAAAAATCTGCCAGCATAAAGGCAGCATTTCCGAGCAGATAGCCAATGCTTAATAAAGTGCCAATCCAGAGGATGCCACCCGCAATATTATAAAAGCTGAATGTGGCAAAGCTCATATGCGCTGAACCGGCAGCAAAAGGGCCAAATGAGCGGACAAAGGGAATAAAACGTGCGATTAAAATAGTTTTACCGCCATGTTTCATAAAATAGTGGTTGGTTTTCACCATATATTCCGGCTTAAAATAGCGTGAATGTTGATTGAAATATTTTAAGCCAAGAACTTTTCCGGTGTAATAATTCACGCTATAGCCCAGCACCGAAGCAGTGAATAACAACAGCCCCATCGAATGCAGGGTCACCAGATCGCTGCTGGCACATAAAGCTCCCACAGCCAGCAATAGACTGTCGCCGGGCAGGAAAAAGAAAAACACTGAACCGGTTTCTGCAAAAATCACCAGAAACAGGATTGCATAAATCCATACCCCATATTGATCGAGCAATAGCGGCAATGACTGTTCCAAGTTAAGTAAAAAATCGAGCATTCGACCCGTCCACCAAGGCAATATTTGCAAGTTGAACTGCTGATTATCCCGAAAAATAAAAAAACAGTCTAATTTTTCAATCAGACTGTTCAGTAAATCAACATTTCTCTTATTTTAAGAAACCATTTTCAGCCAGGAAATCCATACTGATTTTTGATTGTTCAGTGGTTTGGGCGGCTTTATCACCGAGCAATAAACGCTCGATATAACGTGCTAATACATCCACTTCCAGATTGACCTTGCTACCGACTTTCCAGGTACCGATATTGGTACGTTCAGCAGTATGTGGAATCAGGTTCAGACTAATCACGCTACCACGCAAATGATTAATCGTTAGACTGATGCCGTCGACTGTGACCGAGCCTTTTTCTGCGAGATATTTGGCAATTTCAGCAGGTGCAGTCACTTCATAATAAATTGAACGTGCATCTTCACGTACCAGGGTGATCTCGCCGACTGCATCGACATGACCTGACACAATATGACCGCCAAAACGCGTAGTCGGCAACATGGCTTTTTCAACATTGACAGGTTGACCGGCTTTCCAGGTGCCGAGCGTGGTCCGGTTCAGACTTTCACGGGAAACATCAGCCGCATACCAGTTCTCGCCCCAGTCGATCACGGTCAGGCAGATACCATTGGTCGCGATAGAATCACCCAGATGTACATCAGACATGTCCAGATCGGTCTGGATGCGTAAACGTACATCACCACCAACGCTTTGCAGACTTTCGACTTTGCCGAGGCTTTCGATAATACCTGTAAACATTTTTATTTCCTTTTCAATTCTTTTACCAGAGGGCCAACTGGGTACTAACGCCGGTCGTATCCACACCACCCAATTCTGCATAATGATGCAGCTGGCTGAGTAATTGACGGATCGGTGGACCTGACTTGGCGTGGGTATCGGTAATCACAATAAATTCCAGCACGCGGGCACGTTCAGACTGGCGCTGTTTGCTAACACGATAACGCGGCACATCCTGGGTTAGCAAGGTCACCCGGCCACGTTTCAGATTGGCCTGTAACAAATCGGTAGCGCTGATATTACCGTCAGTTGAATAACTGGTCAGAATGAAACGTGCATTGATGGTGGCCAACAGGCTCTCGTAAGCTTCTTTGGCATATTTAGAGGAATTGTACTGGCTCGGACGCTCTTTGCGCCATGCCCGGTCAATCCCGCTCTTAAAGCCCTTGGTATCCGGAGTCGGTAAATCGGCCTGATCCCATAAGGTCAGCGCATTCAGCACATGATAATTACTGCTATAAGCATGCTGATTATACGGTGGATCCAGATAAGCTACATCTACTTCAAAGCCGCTCATCTGGTTGGCCAGATGCTGGGCATCAACACACCACATTTCTGCGGCCATTCCCTTTTTCTGATCCGACTCGCAAAAACGGCTTGGAGTCAGCCACAGCAATGATTCAATCCGTTCCAGCGCAGTTTGGGTTTTCCCGCCCCAGCCATGATGAAAGCTTTTGAAAACGCCTGAAGTATTGCTGACAAAACTGGCAGAATACAGCAAGGGTGCCAGCAAGGCAGACATCTCTACATCATCAATTGCACCTTGTGCCTGCCAGGCTGCAATCTGCTGACGGATGGCATCAATACGCATACCGTTACGACGTTTAAAGAACAAACGGTCACGGGCTGGATCATAAATTTCATCATTACGCGGACACAGGTTATGCGTTACCCAGCCTTTCACTTCCGGCAGACGGTTCAGATAATCAATTGCTTTCTGATAGCCACCGAGTTCTTTAAATGCCGGTGCTTCAGTACAGGCCAGTACCGCATGATTCAGCGCATGGCTATACGGCTCCCAGTCATTGGCAATCACACGATAGCCATTCTGACGGGCCAAGCGCGAGACCACGCCTGAACCTGCAAAAAAGTCAGCAAAAATCGGCGCACGACCATCAGCACGGTTCAGAGTTCCCGTACTTTCCAACGCTTCCAGAATTAAATGCAGTAAACGGCGTTTATTGCCCAGATAAGGAACCAGCTGATGGAAAAGATATTCATCGGTGGTACGTGCCGCATGGCGACGTTTATGATAAACCGTAGACTCTGAACTCATAGTGTCTCTTGAAAAGGAATTAGCCTGAAGCGCACGTCATCACCTAAGCGAGTTACATCGCACAGCTTAAATCGGAGTTGTTCGGCCATATGGCTAAATTCTGCATTAAACATGGTACGCGCAGACCGACCCAATAGGGTCGGTGCAACGTAACTGATCAGTTCATCAACCAATTTTTGTTGTAAAAATGCCGTAGATAAGGTCGCCCCTGCTTCCACCAAGACATCATAAATCTGATGCTGTTGAACCAGTTGCTTTAATAATTCTGCTAAAGGCTGTACCGGCAAGTGTAGCACACCTAGGTCTGCAAGCTCCTGACGAAATGGCCCCATCACCATTACGGTATCAGCTTGCGCTAAAATTTTTGCGTTTAGTGGTAAACGCCCCTGACGGTCTAGAATAATTCGTTTCGGTTGCACCACGGTCTTGATATCTTCAATCCCATCCAGTTGCCGCACATTCAGCTGACAGTCATCCGCAAGAACCGTATCAATTCCGGTGATCACTGCGCCTGAAATCGCACGCCAATGCTGTACATCCTGACGCGCTTCCACACCGGTAATCCATTTCGATTCACCCGATGCCATTGCGGTACGGCCATCCAGGCTTGAGGCAATTTTTAAACGCACATAAGGCATGCCAGTCGCCATGGCTTTCAGGAAACCTTGATTCAGCTCATGCGCTTCATTTTCACAGATGCCAACGTCTACCTCAATGCCGGCATCTTTGAGCATCTGTACGCCCTTTCCGGCCACCAGTGGATTGGGATCTGGACAGGCTACGACAACTTTAGCCACACCTGCTTCCACCAGCCCTTTGGCACAAGGCGGCGTCCGGCCATAATGCGCACAAGGCTCTAAGGTGACATAAGCTGTGGTACCACGTGCCTGTTCACCGGCCTGACGCAACGCAAACACTTCAGCATGTGGCTGGCCGGCTTGAGGATGAAAACCTTCTCCAACAATCACACCATCTTTAACAATGACGCAGCCGACATTCGGATTCGGTTTGGTGGAATATTGCCCTTGACGAGCCAATTCAATGGCCCGGCGCATCCAGACTTGATCTTGATTCAGTTCAACCATGCTTATTCTTGTAATTCTCGTTGTTGCATCTGTTCAATCTGATGACGAAAAGCTTCAACATCCTGAAAATCCTGATAGACCGAAGCGAAACGCACATAAGCAACATGATCCAGAGCAAATAAAGACTGCATCACGATTTCACCGATGGTACGTGATTTCACGTCACGCTCACCTAAACGACGAATCTGTAGCTGAATATCGCTCAGCACCGTTTCAATCTGCTCTTGGGTCACCGGGCGTTTTTGTAAGGCATGCATCAGGGAACGGCGTAATTTGGCTTCATCGAAAGGTTCATTTTTACCATCCGACTTGATGACGCGCGGCATCACCACTTCATAGCTTTCAAAGGTAGTGAAGCGTTCATTACAACTGACACATTCACGGCGACGACGAATCTGACAGCCTTCAGCTGCCAGGCGTGAATCAATCACTTTACTGTCTGCAGTATTGCAAAATGGGCAATGCATAGCGGTTTAATTGAACAAATCCAGATGGATTCCGAGTGTAGCAAAAATTACAAACTTTGTAGAGTTTTACGCAACATATAGAAAAAAAACAGCCCATTCGGGCTGTTTTACACTATATATTGATTATGGTGTATTGATTATTATTCGACACGTTCGCCATGTTGGCTTAAATCCAGACCCATACGCTCATCATCAGATGCCACACGGATTCCAATGATCAAGTCAATGACTTTCAGGATAATGAAGGTCATGATCGCAGAGTAAGCAATGGTTGCCAGTACACCTTCCACTTGCACCCAAAGCTGATGCATGACATTTGCAGGAGCATTGTCCCCCATGATGAATTCGCTGGCAAAGAACGCGGTTAAAATCGCGCCGACAATACCACCTACACCATGCAAACCAAAAGCATCTAAAGAGTCATCGGCTTTCAATGCACGTTTCAGTGCAGTAATCCCCCAGAAACACACCACACCACCGATCAGACCCATCGCCAATGCACCGCCTACAGTCACAAAACCTGCAGCTGGAGTAATGACCACCAGACCAGCAACTGCACCCGATACGCCGCCCAGTACAGAAGCTTTACCACGTGCCAGTTTTTCAGTGATTAACCAGGAGATGGCTGCTGCCGCTGCTGCGACTTGAGTCACGATCAAGGCATAGCCTGCAGAACCGTTGGCACCTAATGCAGAACCACCGTTGAAACCGAACCAGCCTACCCAGAGCAAAGATGCACCAACTACTGTAAGCGTCAGGTTATGCGGTGCCATAGATTCACGACCCAAACCCATACGTTTGCCCAGCATATATGCCGCTACCAGACCGGCAACACCCGAGTTGATATGTACAACCGTACCACCGGCAAAATCAAGCGCGCCGTCGTTACCTAACCAGCCACCACCCCATACCCAGTGGGTAATTGGTGCATAAACAATCACCACCCAAAGTGCGATAAAAGCAACGAAAGCACCAAATTTCATACGCTCTGCAATCGAACCGCTGATGATGGCAACCGTAATGATGGCAAAAGTCATTTGGAAAATCACAAACAGGATTTCAGGAATCGTGCCTGAAAGCGCCTCTGTGGTAATACCGGCCAGCATGAATTTATCCAGGCCACCTATAAAGGCATTGCCTTCACCGAAAGCTAGGGTATAACCAATAATCACCCAAGCAATACTGACCACCGCCGCAGCAATAAAGCTATGTGCCATCGTCGCCAGAACGTTTTTCTTGCGGACCATACCGCCATAAAATAGCGCCAAGCCAGGAATGGTCATGAGTAAAACTAGAGCGGTAGAGGTTAAAACCCAAGCGGTATCGCCGGTATCTAGCGTTGGTTCTTCTTCTGCAGGCGCTGCAGCTTCAACTGGCGCTGCTTCAGCAATTGCTGCTATCGTGTCTGTTGTTGTATTTGTTGTATCGCCTGCTTCTTCAACAAGCACAATTTCTTCTGTCGGTGCTGTTGCTGTTGCAGCTTCTTCAGCCCATGCAACAGAACCACCAAAAAGAGCGCCGGCCATGCCGAACGCGAGTAGCATTTTTTTCATTCGTATCCCCCAACCAAGTTTTTGTGAGTTATTAGGTACTCAGCAAACTTCGTGCCAAGTTAGACAGCGTCTGCACCTGTTTCACCTGTACGAATACGGATGACTTGTTCTAAGTTGGTCACGAAAATTTTTCCGTCACCGATTTTTCCAGTGCTCGCCACACGAGTAATAGATTCAATCACCGCGTCTACCATTTCATCGCTAATCGCGATTTCAATTTTGACTTTCGGCAAGAAATCTACAACGTATTCAGCACCACGATAGAGTTCAGTGTGGCCTTTTTGACGACCAAAGCCTTTCACTTCAGTTACAGTGATGCCTTGAACACCAATTTCAGACAATGCTTCGCGAACATCGTCTAATTTAAAAGGTTTTACAATTGCAGTTACGAGCTTCATGTTTGTTTTCCTTCGGCTTATTTCACCAGTAAGGTTTTACGTTCAAATTTCATGCCAAGATTCCTAAGGTCGGGGGAAATTAGAAAGCCCGGCATATGGTTTATTTATACCTTATTTTATACGGATAAAGGCTTTGAATCTTCAAAAAATAGACATTTTTTATGTGGATTTTTACAATATCTTTAATCGAATAAGTCTATATTTTGTCTGAAATACTATAGTCTGCATTTTAGCAATGCTAAACTGTCGGTTCCTTTCTACGGCGATGGATCAGACAATGATTGAAACTTTATTACAAGCAATTTTGCAGCAAGTCGAACAACCTAAGAAAGATTTGGAACATAATATCCGTGCCTTGTTAAATGAAGCTGTGGCGAAAATGGATTTGGTGTCTAAAGAAGAAATAGAACGTCAGCGTACTGCCCTAAATAATGCCAATCATCGCCTGAATGATTTGCTCAAACAGGTGGAAGCATTAGAAGAGAGAATTTCGAACAAAAAATAAGCACAACTACAGTGCATAAAAGACAACAGAACGATAAAAATAACGCACCAAATTGGAACAATAATAATGTCTTTTGCCAAAATTTATACGCGAGGCTTGCTGGGCCTGCATGCGCCTTTAATTGAAGTCGAAGTTCATGTCAGTTCGGGTATGCCTTCGCTCACTATAGTGGGGCTTCCCGAAGCGGCGGTACGTGAAAGTAAAGACCGGGTCCGTTCTGCCATTTTGAATAGCGGCTTTCAATTTCCAACCAAACGTCTGACCATTAATCTGGCCCCTGCAGATCTGCCAAAAGATGGCTCACGTCTGGACTTACCGATTGCTTTAGGTATTTTAGTGGCCTCTGGGCAGCTGCCTGAAAATTGCACCGAGCATCTTGAATTTATTGGAGAATTGGCCCTCGATGGTCAATTACGTCCTGTCAGCGGCACCTTAAGTATTGCCATTGCCTGTCAAAGTGACCAGCATCAACTGATTTTGCCTGGCCCCAATGCACAGGAAGCCTGTCAGCTCCCAGACTTTAAAGTCTTTGCAGCCAATCATTTAAAAGAAGTGTGTGAACATCTTTCCCAAGCGCAGCGCTTACCGCAAATAGAAGCCAGTCCACTCAATACTGACCATTTTTATAAGTTTGATCTGGCGGATGTAAAAGGACAATTACGACCACGGCGTGGCTTGGAAATTGCTGCGGCAGGTGGTCATTCCCTGCTGTTTCGAGGCCCACCCGGAACAGGCAAGACCTTGCTGGCTTCTCGATTGGCCAGTATTTTGCCGCCCTTAAAGACGCAGGAAAATCTGGAAGTGGCCAGTATTTATTCGGTGGCGAATGCCAATCACCCTTTTGGACAACGGCCGTTTCGAGCACCACACCATACTGCTTCTGCGGTGGCATTGGTCGGTGGCGGCTCACACCCCAAGCCAGGAGAAATTACCCTGGCACATTTAGGGGTTTTATTTCTGGACGAACTGCCTGAATTCGACCGCAAAGTGCTGGAGGTTCTACGTCAGCCTTTGGAAGCGAAAGAAATCGTCATTTCCCGAGCATCACGCCAGATTACCTTTCCGGCTAATTTCCAGTTGGTGGCTGCCATGAATCCATGTCCATGTGGGTATGCATTCAATCAAGATATCCGCTGCCAATGTTCACCCGAAAGTATTAAACGCTATCAGAACCGGATTTCAGGCCCGTTGCTGGATCGGATTGATTTGCATATTGATGTACCGCCATTACAAGCGCATGAATTACAGGACAATCGACCTACAGAAAACTCAGAAACGGTTAGACAACGCGTCATTGCAGCCTATGAAATTCAGATGCAACGGCAAAATACCTTGAATATGAGTTTGAGTCCAAAGCAGTTAGAGCAATATGCCGCATTAGATCAGTCTGCTCAGAATATGCTTGAAATGGCTCAGCAAAAACTGAATTTATCAGCGCGCGGCTATCATCGGGTCTTGCGTGTTGCACGCACCATTGCCGATTTAAATCAAAGTCCAGATATTCAAAGTCAGCATCTTTCGGAGGCCCTGTCTTATCGCGGGCAGCAGCAGATTTAGATCATTAAAAAAAGGCGACCTAAGGTCGCCTTTTTTATCTAAAGAGGATTAGAAGCTATAACCGAGTCCAAATACGACTTTATTCTTTTGTTTTTCATCAAAACGATCATAACCACCCAAGATATAATTCATGCTTGCAGTTACACCTGTGTCACCAAGTGGCTTGCTTAAACCGATGTCAAAATGACGGAAACCAAAACTTTCTGTAGTTCCTTCAATAAAGTCACCTGATTTTTCATAAGCGTATAAGCCTAAAGCTGTATCCAAGCTGAAATCTTGTGGTAAAGCATAGCTATAAGTAGCTTTTAAATAGGTATCACCTGCATTGCCCCAAGTAGTATCTTCAAGAAGAGTTTGTGCTGTAACGCCCAAATCTTTATAGCTCATACCCAGTAACAGCTCAAATCCATCAGAATTGACATCAGATTCATAATAATAATAGTAGGTCGTACCGATCGTTAAACCTAAGTCATCATTGACTGCATGGCTATAGCCAGCATAGAAGTTATTTTCGAAAGCATCACGTCCTTCTTCAGACAAAGGGTAATCTAGCGTAGATCCCCACCAACCTGCATAGAAGCCAGACGCATGGTTATAATCAAGTCCACCTTGTAAGGTAGCGCCGCTATTTTCAGGAATGTTAGTAATACCACGCAAGTTATAGCTCGAAAGTACGCTGATATTTCCAGATACCGTATGTTCAGCAACAGGTTCTTCGGCAAAAGTAAAAGAAGATACAGCGCCCAATAAAGCAAGAGATAATACTTTTAATGTTAATTTCATTGTGTGGCTCCCCCAGATCGTCTGAGACGTTTTTATGATCATTGATTAAACTCAAGCTCAAAATTTGCAAGAGCTATGCCAATCTGGATAAAAGGAACCAAAATAATAAATCTAAAAATATAAATAAAATTTAAGTTATTGTTTTTAATTTAAAATTTGAATTATAAAAAACTGAATTATCTAGGCTTTCTTTTAAATAAATGTATTTAAGGCTATTTCATCACTTTTTTAATACTTATACATAATCATTTACAATTTGCCCCATTTTGATTCCATTTTTGTAATGATTAAAATTTGTGCTAAAAAATAGTGCGTAATTTTTGATCATATTTTTCTCCCGTTTCAAAATAAATAAGCTGATCACATTCATTTCACCACTTTAGAAATATCATTTATAATTTCCAATAAAATTATGTTTTTACTCACTTTTTACCGATAGGTTAGAAATTAATCACCTCAAATCCTTGCTATTGTTTAATTTGAGTTAAAAAATCTAAACTTTAGTGGAATATATCCAATAAAAAATGACATTTTTTCAGCAATTCTTATACAATTCCTAAAAAATTCCGATCAATTTGTATAAGGCTCTCTTCCCAATGCAAAATTCAAAAAAATTAACATTAGCAGTTTTGATTCAGGCTGCTTTGGTTTCTACCGCTTTCGCTAGCGAGCAAAGCGAGTCTAAAGGTTTTGTAGAAGATGCTGAAGGTTCTGTACTTTTCCGTACCGGCTATTTGCACCGTGACAAGAAAAATAACGTACCAGATACGAGCTCCTTTGCACAAACTGCGATTGTTAAACTAGACTCTGGCTTTACTCAAGGTACTGTAGGCTTTGGTGCTGGTATTATTGGTGATGCTTCATTTAAATTGGGTGAAAATGGTCATACTGGCAATGATATGATCCCAGTCCACCCTCAAAATAATGCTGATGGTACTAAAGATGCTTATGACCACTGGGCTCGTGGCGGTGCATATGTGAAAGCTCGTGTATCAAATACGACTGCGACTTACGGTACTCAGGTTTTAGACTTACCTGTACTTGCAAGCAATACTGCGCGTTTAGTGCCTGAATACTATACTGGCGTATTGGTTCAAAGTAACGAAATTGAAAACTTAAACCTGATTGCTGGTAAATTCACAGAAAATCAGCTTTCCAACCAAATCAATTCCGATGGTGCAAAGCTGGATCGTGCAGTGGTTTGGGGCGCGAAATATAAATTTAATGATGCAGTTAATGCTTCTTATTATGGTACAGACATTAAAGACCGCTTAGACCGCCACTATGTTAATGCCAACTATAGCTATGCATTGGCAGATAAAAGCACATTAACTCATGATTTCAGTGGTTACCATACAAAATGGGATAAAGAAGCAAATCCATATCTTTATTCTCAAATCGGCTCACCAGATGATTCATTCGATAATACTATTTTAGCTTTATCTACAACTTATAATCATGGTCCACATAATGTCATGCTTGCTTACCAGCAAAATTTTGGTAACACTGGCTATGACTATGGTTTGGGTACAGGCGTAGGTGATGGTAAACAATCGATTTATATGCCGAATTCATACCTGTCTGACTTTATTGGTAATGACGAAAAATCAGCGCAACTTCAATATACATTTGACTTTGGTGCTGTAAATGTTCCTGGATTATCTTGGACATCTGCTTTTGTTTATGGTTGGGATATTAAAGCTACTAACAATGCAGGTACTATGATCAGTGATAATGAGCATGAGCGCGAATTCTTTAACCAAGTGAAATATACTGTTCAGTCTGGTTTTGCGAAAGATGCAAGCTTACGTCTTCGTCATTCTTACTACCGTGCAAGTGATGATTATCAATCTAACTACATTGGTGACACTAACGAATGGCGTATCTGGTTAGATATTCCTGTGAAATTATTCTAATTCACACGAATTTCAAGCAATAAAAAAAACCTGCACATTGTGCAGGTTTTTTTATTCCAGGCTTTAAAAAGTTAAAACCTGGACGACAAAAAGCAATTATTTATTTGCTTCTGCATAAGCAGCAATTGAGTCCAGTACTTCTTGTTTTGCAACATCAGCACCTTCCCAACCACTTAACTTAACCCATTTTCCTGGCTCTAAATCTTTGTAGTGCTGGAAGAAATGTTCGATCTGGCTGATCAACAATGGAGGAAGATCAGTATATTCCTGAACATCTTTGTAGATTGGAGTCAGTTTGTCATGTGGAACTGCAACCAGTTTCGCATCAACACCACCATCATCTTCCATGTTCAATTTACCGACAGGACGGCAACGAATGACAGAACCTGGCTCTACTGGATGAGGCGTTACAACCAGTACGTCTAATGGGTCACCATCAAGCGATAGTGTGTTTGGTACATAACCGTAGTTTGCTGGGTAGAACATTGCTGTACCCATGAAACGGTCTACAAATAACGCATCAGAATCTTTATCGATTTCGTATTTGATTGGTGCTGCATTTGCAGGAATTTCGATGATCACATAGATATCGTTTGGCGCATCTTTACCCGCTGGGATATTGCTGTAGCTCATAGCATCACTCTTTAACAAGTTATATCTTTTAAAAAACCGCGACAATTATAACGGTTTTTAAAGATTTTTTTGGATTTTAAAATATCGAACTGTAAATATGTCCGCAGACCTGATGACTTAAACCAACTTGATGATCAGCAGCAATAAAGCCACCGGACATAACATCGAGAGCAACCATACAATGGAGCGTAAAGTCGCCCAGTTGGCCAGATAGCAGATTCCGTACAACACACGAAAAACCAGATAAGCCACACCAAAAATCATGACCAAATCTTGTGATATCACCATGTACTCTGCCATCAAGATCGCAGCAATAAAGAGTGGCAAACTTTCAAAGCTATTCTGCTGGGCAGCATTGGCGCGACTGGCCAAGCCTGAAGACTTTTCTAAAAATGCCCGTGGATTCTGATTGTCTTTAGTGCTGAAGCCTGCTGATTTTTTTGCAATCAATGTAAACACATAAGGCAAAAGACAAGCGGCCAAAATGAGATAAATAACCCCACTAATGCTGTGCATCTGTTTTTTCTCATGAAAATTTTATCTCTATCATAGCATGGCATTTCGTGAATAAATTTTGTTAAATAGAGTGCTTTTTATTACTTGTTAAGGATTCACTATGGTCGCGCCTGATCAAAATGAAATGTTCGATGTCCTCGAGAAACAACGCCAGCATCAACGTCAAGTGGATCGCGTATTAAAAATTGTCCTACCGATTGTGGCATTTCTGATGGCTGTCATTTGTGCCAATATGAATATCTGGTCACCAATCTTCACCTTTGCCATTTTATGGATTGCCTTTTATTTCGTCGGTATCAAGCGTATGCCTCTCTGGCACTGGCTGGTCGCGATTCTGGTGTATTGCTTGATCGACAACATTCTAAGTTATGGCAGCTTTAATCAAACCGGATTTACCCGCCAGTTCGGTACCATGTTTATTTTCTTGGGAGTAGTCGGCGTAGGTCGTCCTTATTTTGATCGCTGGTTAATGAAAAAATAAAAAGTCCAAATCAAAAAAAGCGCCTGACGGCGCTTTTTTTTTCTTATAGGTATTAGGCTGTTTTACGTAAATCTTTACGCAGGATTTTACCTACGTTTGATTTTGGCAATTCATCCATAAACTCGACATAACGTGGACGTTTATAACCGGTCAGGTTTTCTTTAGCGAATGCTAAAACTTCTTCTGTGGTTAAAGACGGATCTTTTTTCACGACAAACAGTTTTGGCACTTCACCCGATTTTTCATCTGGCACACCAATCGCAGCCACTTCCAGTACTTTTGGATGAGTTGCTACAACTTCTTCAATTTCAGATGGATAGACGTTAAAACCAGACACTAAAATCATGTCTTTCTTACGGTCTACAATTTTCACATAACCACGTGAATCCATGACACCGATATCACCGGTACGGAAGAAGCCATTCACCATGACTTTTTCAGTTTCATCTGGACGGTTCCAATAGCCTTTCATGACCTGAGGACCACGGATTGAAATTTCACCTTGCTCACCCAGTGGAACTTCATTGCCTTCATCATCCAGAATAGCCACTTCAGTCAATGGTAATGGAATACCAATAGTGCCACTGAATTCTTCAGACGCAGGTGGGTTTGCTGTTGCCACCGGAGAAGTTTCAGACAAACCATAGCCTTCAACGATATTGGTTCCGGTAACTTTCTTCCATGCTGCTGCAGTAGAAGGAAGTACGGCCATACCGCCGCCCATCGCCATTTTCAACTTGCTATGATCAAGTTGCTTGAACTCTTCATTATTTACCAGCGCATTGAACAACGTGTTCACTGCCGGGAAGAAAGTCGGTTGATATTTACGTAGCTCTTTCATCACCGCAGGTAAATCACGCGGGTTTGGAATCAGAACGTTCGCCTGACCTTTGTACATACCGTAAAGTGCGCACACCATGAAAGCAAAGATATGATAAAGCGGTAAGGCACAGAAAATACGGTCATCTGGCTGGCCATCTTGCGCACCAAATTTGCTCTGGAAAATACCGTCACACTGCAACATGTTCGCAACCAGATTACGATGCGTCAGTTCAGCACCTTTAGATACACCCGTGGTACCCCCTGTGTACTGAAGAACTGCTGTATCGCTCAGGGTCAATTCAGGGCGTTTATAGTTACTTGGATTAACTTTAGATAACGCCGCATTAAATCTCACATGGCCTGGAATATCCCAAGCTGGAATTTGCTTGCGCACAGAACGCAATACAAAGTTCACCAGTGTCCCTTTCAAGGCACCCAGCATGTCACCGACAGAAGCTACCACGACATGTTTCACCGGTGTTTTACCAATAATTGCTTGATAAACAGAAGCAAAGTTTTCAATAATCACCAGCACTTCAGCGCCAGAGTCATTTAATTGATGCTCAAGTTCACGTGATGTGTAGAGTGGATTCACGTTGACCAGTACCAAACCTGCGCGGAACACCCCAAGTGCCACAACCGGATACTGAAGAACGTTTGGCATCATCACTGCCACACGTGAACCTTTTGCCAACCCCAAGCTTTGTAGATAAGTTGCAAACTTACGGCTCGCCTCTTCCAGTTCATTGAAAGTCATTGCCTTATCCATAAAGATAAAGGCATCACGCGAGCCGAATTTTTGGAAATTACGCTCAAAAACATCTACTAGAGAAGTATTTTCTGCTGGTAATTCTACTGTTTCTGGAATCCCTGTTTTTTGGTATTCAGCAAACCAAATTTTTTCCATAATGGCCATCTCTCCAATCATAATCCTTAGTATTTCAACTGTTTTTTTCAATATCACACGCCATTTTTAGACTTGTATATGTGCGATATTGCATCCATCTTGTTGAATCGTTGTTCATATATAACGTATTTCGCAGGATGGATGCTAGTCTTATCTTTGAATCAACAGTTTATTTGCTTTTTGATATCCGCGTGGTAAAAGCTGTCCTTTTGCACCGCGCTTACCGATATATTTGCGCAAATCATCCCCTTTTAATTTTAACTGCTGTTGTCCTGCAAGCACTTGAATTATTTCATCAAGCTTCAATATTGTCATGGACAAAATTTGATCGCTATCTTCAAGTTGTATCAATTTATTTCCTTTACCTTTGTTCAATACAGGTAATTCTGCTAAATCGACAATCAACAGGCGTCCTGCTGAACTGAGCAGTGCAACATGCGTGGCATCATCGAGTGGCTGCAGGTTCATGACCTCTGCCCCTTCAGATAAATTCAGGAAAGCTTTCCCCGCTTTGGCACTGGTATCCAGCTGCTTGGCCTGGGTTTTAAAACCATAACCTTTATTACTTGCCGCTAGAATTTCAGTTTCATCCTCTGCCACCAGAACCTGTTTAAAACCCACCCCACTGCCAGGAGACAGTTTTGAACTGAGCGGCTCACCGAGACCACGTGCGGATGGCAATGTGTTGATGGCCAAGGCATAGCTACGGCCAGTGTCATCTAATACATAAACGCGTTGATTGGATTTGCCCTGTGCATGACTCAAGTACTGATCACCCGCACGGAAATTCAGATTTTCTGCATCGACTTCATGACCTTTGGCACAGCGAATCCAGCCAGCTTCTGATAACACCACCGTTACCGGATCGGCCGGCAACATTTCAGTTTCATTAATTGCAGCAGCTTCGGCACGTTGTACGATTGGCGAACGGCGATCATCACCAAATTTCTTGGCATCGTCTTTCAGTTCAGAAATGATCAGGCTTTTTAAAGATTCTGGATTGGCCAGTTGTTCACGAATTACTGCCGCTTTTGCTTCCAGTTCTTCCTGCTCACGGCGCATTTCCATTTCTTCAAGCTTGGCTAAATGACGCAATTTTAGTTCTAGAATCGCTTCGGCCTGAATCTCGTCAATATTAAAACGCTGCATCAAAACTGGTTTTGGCTGATCTTCTTCACGAATAATCTGAATCACTTCGTCAATATTCAGATAAGCAATGATCAGACCGCCGAGAATATGTAGGCGTTTTTCGATCTTGTTCAGATGATATTGCAGACGGCGTGTTACCGTGGTTTTACGGATTTCAATCCATTCCAGCAAAATACGACGAATTGATTTCACCTGTGGACGGCCATCGGCACCAATCATGTTCATATTGACACGATAACTGGATTCCAGATCGGTGGTGGCAAACAAGTGACTCATCACCGATTCGGCATCAATACGATTCGAACGCAGAACAATCACTAAACGGGTTGGATTGGCATGATCCGATTCATCCCGTACATCACTGACCAGTGGCAGTTTTTTGGCCTGCATCTGATCGGCAATCTGGGTGATGATTTTGGAGCCTGAGACCTGATATGGCAGTTCGGTGATGATAATTTCGTTTTTATCGACGCTATAGACCGCACGCATGCGATAACTGCCACGACCTGTGGTCTGAATTTTTAACAGTTCAGCAGGCGGGGTGATAATTTCGGCTTTGGTCGGCAAGTCTGGCGCAGGAATATATTCTGCGATTTTTTCATCGGTCAGGTTCGGATTACGAATTAGCGCAATCGTCCCTTTGACCACTTCACGCAGGTTATGCGGTGGAATGTCTGTGGCCATACCGACAGCAATACCAGTGGTGCCATTCAGCAAGATGTTCGGTACACGTGCCGGCAAGTTCACCGGTTCTTTCATCGAACCGTCAAAGTTGTCCTGCCATTCACAGGTGCCCTGTCCCAGTTCAGACAGTAATAGTTCACTGTACTGGGAAAGCTTGGCTTCGGTATAACGCATCGCTGCGAAAGACTTTGGATCATCTGGTGAACCCCAGTTGCCCTGCCCTTCAATAAACGGGTAACGATAACTAAAGGGCTGTGCCATCAGCACCATGGCTTCATAACAGGCCGAGTCACCATGCGGATGGTATTTACCCAGTACGTCACCGACTGTACGTGCCGATTTCTTTGGTTTGCTGGTCCATTTCAGGCCCAGCTCACTCATGGCATAGACAATCCGGCGCTGTACCGGTTTCAGGCCATCGCTAATATGAGGGAGTGCCCGATCCATAATCACGTACATGGCGTAATTCAGATAAGCTTGTTCGGTAAATTCTGCTACGGAGCGGTTTTCTGTCGCATGATGCGCAAGGCTTGTCATAACAACCTATAGTCCTAAATAATTCGTTTTTGTATCAATGTTTCTTATGCTAAGTCGTGGCTGTAGATGACACAAGGGCATCAAATCGTTCAGCGCGACAATTTGTGTCTTATGGCCTAAAAATATCCACTTTATAGGCCCTAAGCAACTAAAAAATCATTCTGTTTATAAGCCCATTGATTCGAGGGTCTTGCCTTTGGTTTCTTCACCCAGGACCAGAATCACAATCGCGACAGCCACCAGAACTGCCGTAAACATGGTAAAGACATAGCTAAAGCCATTCGGCATACCCATCAGATGGGTTACGGCAAAAGGTGCCGCGATACCGCCAATCCGGCCAACAGCCCCGGCCCAGCCTGAACCAAAGGCACGGATATTGGTCGGATATTGTTCCGGCGTATAAGTATAGAGTACGCCCCAGGCACCCAGATTAAAGAAGGACATCAGACAGCCCCAAATCACGATTTCAGTAACACTACCCGACTGACCAAAGAAATAGGCAGAAATCGCGCACATGCCAATAAAGCCGGCCAAAGTCGGCTTACGACCGAGTTTTTCGACCAGCCATGCCGCCACCAGATAACCGGGCAACTGCGCCAGAATCATAATCAGCACATATTCAAAAGACTGGACAATGCTATAGCCTTCTTTGACCAGTAAACTTGGCAACCAGGTAAAGATGCCATAATAGGAAAAAATAATACCGAACCAGATCAGCCAGAGCATAAGCGTACGGCGCGCAAAGATACCCGACCATAACTGGGAAAATGAAATATTCTGCTTCTCTGCGACCGGTTTCACTTCAAAAATTTCATAGACTTGAACGCCACATTGACGCTCAATCTTTTTCACCAGTGCCGAAGCTTCCTCTATACGGCCACGGTTAATCAGGAAAGGAATAGATTCCGGCACCATTTTCCAGATCACGATGGCATACAGCGCAGGCAGGCCACCAATCATGAAAGCGGTTTGCCAGCCAAAATCTGGAATGATAAAGCGCGATACTAGCGCCGCGACCAGCCAGCCCAGCCCCCAAAAACTTTCCAGCAAGACAATAAAACGGCCACGTACATGCGCAGGAATATATTCACTGACCAGCGTTACGGCCACGGGTAGCTGACCACCCAAGCCTAGACCAACGATAAAACGGAATACCAGCAGCCAGGTCAGATTCGGTGCAAAAGCACAGGCCGCCGTGGCCAGGCTATAAATGACCAGGGTCGCAGCAAAGACTGTTTTACGGCCAAAACGGTCTGCCAGGCCACCTGAACAAATCGCCCCGATCGCCATGCCGACAAAACCGATCGACACCACCCAGCTTTTTTGATCGGCAGTCATCTGCCAGTCTTCAGCCATTTTTGCCAGGATAAAGGAAATCAATCCGGTATCCATCGCATCAAACATCCAGCCCAGTCCAATCACCACCAGCAAGGTGTAGTGAAACCTACCAATCGGTAAGCGTTGTATGCGAGAAACTAAATCCATAACAAAAATCTCTGATCAGGTGGAACGGGAGATGCTGCTTTCTCAACAGGTGGGCTGCTTTATATTTTTTATACTACGAATTGAGTTGAATACGGCTATTTTTATTGCCGCACTTCATACATTTAAAAATTAAGATTCGTCTTTGGAAGATGCCGAGTGCTCATCATCATCTTTATAAATGAATTTTGGCATTTCCAGACCAAAATAGATGGCGATCAGACGTAAGCTAAAACCAAAGATCAGGGTAGACAGAATGGTCAAATCCTGCGACAAGCCGTAGTGACTACAGAGCCAGTAAAAGATCACTGAAACAAAGGCAATACTGGCATACAGTTCACGGCGGAACACCAGCGGTACGTCATTACATAAAATATCACGCAAAATCCCGCCAGACACACCGGTCAAGACACCCGCAACGGCGCTGACCACAAAACCATGTCCCATTTCCAGGGCAATCTGACAGCCAATAATGGTAAAGCCAATGAGCCCCAAGGCATCCAGTACCAGGAAGACATTACGTAACTGTCGCATCCATTTGGCAATCAGGATGGTGACGAAGGCGGCGCAACAGGTCAGCACCAGATATTCGGGATGTTTGACCCAAGTCAAGGGATAATGTCCGAGCAGAACATCACGGACCGAACCACCGCCCAGTGCCGTGACACAGGCAATAATCATCACGCCAAACCAGTCCATGCTGCGCCGGCCAGCGGACAGTGCCCCGGTCATGGCTTCAGCGGTAATTGCAATAATATAGATGACGGTCAGTAACATCGCCCTGCTTCCACCTGAGGCTATGAGATGGCGGCTATTCTAAGCTAAATCTGTGTGAAAGTTATAAGAATCCGGCACAACATTGCTTAAATTTTTTCCCCGAACCACAAATGCAGGCCTGTTTCATGGTGATGTTATGGTCTGTAGTCGGATCCAGAAAATACCAGCGACCTTCAAACTTCACAAAATGCGAAGCTTCATGATGCACCTGTGCCTGCTTGCCATCATGATAATGTGCCTTAAACTCGACCAAGGCATGATTTTTATCTAGTTTTTCATTGGCTTGAACAATTTCAAGCTTTAACCATTGATTGGCTTTACTCCATTCACTAATTGCCTGCAGGTCCAGCGCTTGTTGCTGACCCAGCGCAGTCGTGGTTTTGATGTAATCGATTTCATGCTTGGCGAAGGCACTGTAACGGGAACGCATGAGTTGCTGTGCAGTCTCTGCGACCTTTTGCCCTACATGCAGTGGCTGACAACAACTGTGATATTCGCCTTGTCCACATGGACATGCTTCTGACATTTCAGTTCCATAAAAATAGCCCGACAATGCGGGCTATTTTAGCAAACTTTACAGGCCAAACATTGGCTAGAGTCTAGTCCTGTGCAGGAAGCTGCGGAATGATATGCACTTTGTCGATCTTATGACCGTCCATGGTGACGACTTCAAAGATATGCCCGTCTGCTTCAAACTTTTCACCACTATGCGGTAAACGTGCCATATGGAATAACACATAGCCAGATAAAGTTGAATATTCTTCGGTTTCATTGACCAGATCACGATCCAGCAATAAGGAAACGTGACGAATATCGGTAGAACCATCCAGAATCAGGCTACCATCTTCCAGGCTTTCTGCGGCGGCTTGCAGCTCATCTTCATCCGGGAATTCACCAGCAATCGCTTCCAGTACATCAATTGGGGTGGCAATCCCTTCAATCGAACCATATTCATTCAGGACAATCGCCATCTGCAATGGAGCCTGACGCAATTGCTCCATCACCATCAGTACCTGGGCATTTTCATGCACGATCACCGGTTCACGTAAGTGCTTTTCAAAATCCAGCACCCCGGTTTCAATGTATTCATTCAGGACTTTATGGGTCAGTACCACCCCGGCAATATTGTCCAGTTCACCACGTGCAACGATCAGACGTGAATGACTCATCTGCAATAACTGTTCTTTGATACTTTCAGCATCATTGTCCAGATCAATCCATTCTAGCTCAGGACGCGGTGTCATCACTGATTTGACCGGACGTTCAGACAGACCCAGTACCCCCTGTACCATGACACTATGATAGATGCCATTGTCATCATTAAAGACTTCATCGGCAAAGGCACGGGTTGCCAGAACATCTTCCGGTTCAGAAGAATCATTGTCCTGAGCAGGTTTACCACCCAGCATCCGCATCACTGCTGAAGCAGTACGGTAGCGCATATCCGTAGTAGTCACCATTTTTTCCTGATTGCGTTTCATGGTCTGGTTAATAAATTCGACAATCACCGAGAAACCAATCGCAGCATACAGATAGCCTTTCGGAATATGGAAACCGAAGCCTTCGACCACCAGCGAGAAACCGATCATCATCAGGAAGCCCAGACACAGAATCACCACGGTCGGATGCCTGTTGACGAAATCCATCAGGGCTTTGGATGCCCAGAGCATAATCCCGATGGCAATAATCACGGCAATCATCATGACTGACAGGTCTTTGACCATGCCAACCGCAGTAATCACACTGTCCAATGAGAAAACGGCATCCAGCACCACGATCTGGACAATCACCATCCAGAATACTGCATGGACCGGATTTTCTTCTTTGATGACCGGTTTGGCTTCCAGACGCTCATGCAGTTCCATGGTGCCTTTAAACAGCAGGAACACCCCACCAAACAATAGAATCAGATCTCGACCTGAGAAAGCATGATCAAAAATATGGAACAGTGGATCAGTCAGAGTGACCACCCAGGCAATCGAGGCCAGCAAGATCAAACGCATTACCAAGGCCAGCATTAAGCCCACAATCCGCGCTGCATTACGCTGTTCGGGTGGCAGTTTCTCCGCCAAAATAGCAATGAAAACCAGATTGTCGATCCCGAGTACAATCTCAAGAACAATCAACGTGAGTAAACCGACCCAGGCTGAAGGGTCTGACATCCATTCAAAGATCATACGCTTGGCTCCTGAAGCTCAGGACTGCAGCATGGAATCACCTGACGCTGTGACACAGCAAAACAGAATTTTTTATATTGAATAAGATCAATTATTTGGCGTAGATTTATAAAGTTAAACGGCCAACTACCACTACCCATCGTCGTTCTATTGTTGTGAAACCAATTTTTAGTATAGCAAGATCAAATCGAAATTCACCCTTTTTCATGGCTGTTTATCGATGAATTTTGCCTGGCTGTAATGCAGTGAAAATGCAGCTGCTCACAGAATTGTCATATTTATTAATTAAGCTAGAGTCACAAGAAAGAAAAATGATAAGGTGAAGAAAATAAATGCAAAGCGTAATTCAAATGACAGATTATTTTAAAGACAACTCCCCAAAAACAACTCGCCCTCTAGTGGCTCTCTATTGTGGTTCACGTGCAGGCAACAAACCGGTTTATTTAGAAAAAGCCATTCATCTCTCGCAAGGACTGGCAGAACATGGTTTCGGGCTGGTTTACGGTGGCGCCAGTATTGGCTTGATGGGACAGGTCGCGGATGCCATGATCCAGCATGGCGGTGAAGCCGTTGGGGTGATTCCCGAATTTATGCTGGATTATGAAATTGCCCATAACCAGCTCACGGAATTACATGTGGTGACCAGCATGCATCAACGCAAGGCTATGATGGCTGAGCGGGCCTGTGCCTTTGTAGCACTACCGGGTGGACTGGGCACGTTTGAGGAAATTCTGGAAATTGCCACCTGGGGGCAGCTGAACCAGCACCAGAAACCGATGATGCTCTATAACGTGAATGGTTTCTATGATGCCTTGATTGCACAGCTGGACCGTGCGGTCGAAGATGGTTTTTTACCGCCACAGCATCGCGCCAAACTGATCATTTGCGAACACGAAGAAGAAATTTATACAACTTTAACTAATTTAGGCCATCCGCAAAGATTTGTGGTTTAAACCATTCCAATTAAGAAAAAAGCGAGCACCTGGCTCGCTTTTTTATTGGATTTTTAATATCAGGACTTATTGACCATAATTCGTCACAAAGTCATAAAACATCGGCAAAGTTGTTGCCAGAATGACCGACATGGCCAGACCGAACATCAGTTTCATGGCATCTGCACTGACATTGCGTGACGTACGATGTTTGTTGACTTCATCCAGAATCATCGACATGGCAAATTCACGACCTGCAAGTAATCCCAGGAATACCCAAGTGGTACTCATTGGAATATTGCTCCACTCTTTGAAGATCAACAGGATAATGGCATACAGGAAGTCGATAATCGTCGCAGCACGAATGTCGGTCACACCGGTTTTGGTATCGACAATTTTCTGGATGGCCCCACCACGTTGATACAGAATCACGCCCAGCAACACTACGAATACCGCAATCGCAAACATCAGGAATTCAAACGGTACCTGACGCGGCACATACACGAAGATGTTAGCCAGATCCTGAATCAGCCATTGACTCCACAGGAAACCGGTAGAAACCCACTGCAAGCCCATCCAGACCTTGGAGTGCTCCTGATGACGTGTCTTGGCAAAATGCCGTGCCAGCTGCTTGACCACAAAACGATAGATGACAATCGCTACAATAAAGGCGACGGCATAGCCCATCATCGATTTGACCATCATCGAGCCTAAGCTGGCGGGAGAGAAAATCGTAAGCACCAGGAAAGTGGTACTGACTGGAATCCCGTATTTGGTCAGCATCAACAGCAGAATTGGCGGCACAATGTACAGCCAGGTAATGCCACCTTCAGGGAAAGGAATCGTTTCTAAACGACCGTATGAGGCATCACCCACCCCAGATGCATACCAACCATAGACCAATACGACAATTAAAATTGAGCTGATATAAATCCACAACACCCACCATGGGCGATGTGAATTCGAAGAAATAAATGTCCCTAGGGTTTGAGGTACATCATTTCCGACAATAGAGTAAGCGGCCAAACAGAAGCCGATCACCATCAAAATCTCGATTGTCATAAAAACAAACCTATACGCGAGGAGATTTCAGCACTGCTGAAAAGTTGGCCCAAGATTATGACGGTTTTATTTCATTTTAATGACAAAAATGTCATATATGCGGTCACCTTACAAAAAAGAGCACCGAAGTGCCCTGAGTCTAAAAGCTTTTGGTTACTTGAGATTTAATTGATAAATCGTGGTGCTGCCACTGACTTCATGGCCGACCACCAGGAGGGGTTTCTTATTCGGGGAGTCTTTGGCGGGGATAAATACCAAACCTTCCGGTCCTAAATCACCGGCTTGTCCCATTTCAATCTGCGCTGTGGTTGCTTTAAAATCACGTGAATTAATATATTGCACGAAGATTGGTGATGCAGGTGTAGACACATCATAGACCATGATGCCACCGACACGCTCCAGCCCAATAAAGGCAAAGGTTTTTTGACCAATCTGCCCCAAGGTCACCCCTTCAGGTTCCGGCCCTTTATTGTCACTGCGATTATCCAGTCCGGCTTCTTCATGATTAAAGTTGAAAATCTCAGGATGATGTTTGGCAATATACTGCTCAAACTGATCGCCCGAATCCCATACCAGTTCTAAACCGGTCTGCTGATCATTTTCCACCCAGATACTGACCGAGCGTGTACCAAAGCTATATAAATGATCATAGACCAGATTGCCCCGTTCATTCAGTTTGGCTGTACCATCGGCATTTTTTTGATAGCCTTCGGTCCACGTAATATTTAAACGGCCCAAAAGATGATCTTCACGGCAGTCTTTGGCATCCCCTACAATAGCACCGCAGTAGGCAAAGTTAGTTGGATTGAGTTCTGCACCTTTGGCCAATACCCGAAGATGGGCTGGTAAATCATCGCCCAGACGGCGGTCAAAACCTTTGGCATGGACCAAGTGTTTCACCCGCCATTCTTCTACAAAGCCTTGGCTGGTATCGTTATTGAAATATGCAGGATTGTTTTCACCCCAGGCACGGGCATCGCCTTCATTGGCAGACACAATATAGGTTTTGCCGGCGACCTCAAAACTTGCAATCGCATCTGGCATATATAAGCCTCGGACATTGGCCCAAGTTTGAATATTGATTTTGCCTTTACCGTCGACACCATCCACATCGCTGACATCCATACCATGACCCTTCATGCCATGATCTTTGAAGCCAAATGGATAAACAGCGAGTACCTTGGCAGAAGCCACATCAATTTTGGCCAAGGCATTATTTTCCTGTAAGGCAACCCAGGCGGTTTTTCCATCTTTTGAAACAGTGATGTACTCAGGTTCAAAATCCTGAGCTGTGCTGGCCTTTGGTCCGAAAATGCGGATGCCCTGTTCACGCAATGCTGCTTCCCATCCATTAAAGGCCTTAAAGTCTGCTGTACGAACGATCGGGGCTTTTAAATTGGCCAGACTAATGACAGACACTGAACCTTCTGGATCGACCTGATAATCATCAGAAGGCTCGCCTTCATTGGCCACCAGCAAGCTTTGACCATCCGGTGTGAAAGTCAACATGTCCGGCAAGGCACCCACCTGTACGTGGGCCAGCTTACTCAGGTCTTTGGCCTGATATAAGGCCACATAGCCAGGATCGGTTTTCACAGCAGCCTGAATCGCAATGGCGACAATGCCATTATGTACCGCGACACTGTTGACCTCAGCCTCTGGCGCAATGTCATCGACCGTGATAAATGTTATTTTCTTCGGCTGATCAGGTCGACTTAAATCCAGTACATCCAATACGCCTTCTTTGGCATTGACCACGAATAGGCGTTGACTCTCGGCATCAAAGGCCGGAATTTCTGCTGCACTTTGCGCAAACATACCCGATTCATAAGCAGCTAATTTGCTTAACTCGATCGAGTTCGGTGTAGCCTCGACGATTGGAACCGGTGTTTCATTTTCATTCTCACTTCCACATGCCACCATCCCCACAGCCAGCATGGCCACTATCAATGACTTTAATTTTAATTTCATTTTTTGTTGATCTATCATGAAGAATTCGTGACCAATTTATAACCAGAGCATTGCAGTGCCATGACAGATCGGTTGCAGTTACTTGACACAACACTGCTATAAAAGTTGACACGCTTTATATACGACAGACTCGACTGATTCCTTTAAACTATTCAAAATTTTCAGTTTTCCAGAATTATGAATGCCACGCCTACGCATCAAGCCTTAGATCCCGAGTTCAGACTGCTGGTCTTGTTGGTATCGATCGGATTTTTTATGCAGGGGCTGGATACCACCATTATTAATACAGCTCTGCCCGCGATTGCACATAACCTACAGGCCGATCCTTTACGCATGCACAGTGTTGTGGTGGCTTATGTCTTGTCTGTGGCAGCCTGTATTCCCTTGAGTGGCTGGCTGGCAGACCGTTTCGGCGTCAGAAATATCTATTTTGCTGCAATTATTATTTTCTCTTTGGCCTCTTTGGGCTGTGCCTGGTCAGATAGTCTGAATGAGTTACTGGCTTATCGCATCTTGCAAGGAATGGGTGGCGCCTTACTGCTCCCCGTCGGCCGTTTGGCCATGCTCAAGATCATTCCCCGTACCCAGTTTCTGGCTGCCATGAGCCTGATGAGCCTGGCCGGCCTGATTGGCCCCCTGATTGGTCCAACTCTTGGGGGCTGGATGGTGGAATATCTGTCCTGGCAATGGATTTTCCTGATCAATCTGCCGATTGGCTTACTGGGAGCGCTGATTACTTTTAAGGCCATGCCGAATGTCATTGAACCGCTGGTCGCTCGCTTTGATTATTGGGGCTTTGTCTTGCTGGTTGTGGCCATGGTGGGACTCTGTCTGGGAATTGAAAATTTTGCCAGTCCACAAAATTCGCTGTGGTGGAGTCTGAGTCTGATTCTGGTCGGAATCTTGGCGGCCCTGATGTATGCCTATCATTCGCATACGCATAGCAACGCCCTGTTCCGCAGTCGGCTCTTTAAAAATAAAATTTATGCGATTGGCATTCTGGGGAATTTTTTTGCCCGTCTTGGCGGTAACTCGATTCCGTTTTTACTCCCCCTTATGCTGCAGGTCGCCTTTGGTTTTGAGCCCTTTATTACCGGTCTATTGATGATTCCGACGGTACTTGGCTCTCTGGCGTCTAAACCGATTATCCGAAAAATCATTCAGCGTTTTGGTTATCGTCGGGTTTTGCTGGTCAATACCTTATTGGTGGGTCTGTGTATTGCCAGTTTTGCCCTGACCACGGCGGACACCCCGATCTGGCTGCGTGCAATTCATTTCTTTATCTTCGGCATTTTAAATTCCCTACAATTTGTATCGATGAATACCCTGACTTTAAAGGACTTAAGCCAGCAGGATGCCAGTAGCGGCAACAGTTTCCTGTCGATGATCATGATGCTGTCAATGAGTATTGGGGTGGCGCTGGCAGGCACCCTGGTCAACATGCTGAGTGCCTATTACGGCGCTGACAATCTGGTGGCTGCTTTTCATGTGTCACTGATCTGTTTGGGCGGTATCAATATTATTGCGGCTTATATTTTCTGGCATATTCCTAAAAACACCCCTGTTTAATACGATATATTAACGCCAGGCGAATGCAGCCTTTAAGCTCAGGTTTAGATACAGGTAAGAACTGAAAATGCAAAAAAATCTGGCTCTGAACAGATTCAAACAGCCGCTTTTCATCGGGCTTGGCATTCTGATCGCCGTGATGATTATCGCCATGATTTATCTTTGCCTGATGAAAGCCCCTTCTGCGCATGCAGCAGATTATCCGATCCAGGGTTTCGATGTATCACATCATCAAAAAGAAATTCAATGGCAGCAGATTTCGCCGGAAAAATACCGTTTTGTCTATCTGAAAGCCACAGAAGGTGGTGACTTTAAAGATACGCGTTTTCAAGAGAACTGGCTCAAGGCCCGGGAACGCGGCTTTCTGGTTGGTGCCTATCATTTCTATCGGCTTTGTCGCGATGGCAGCATTCAGGCACAGAACTTTATCGACTCCGTCCCCAAGCAAGCCAATGCTTTACCGCCGGTGATTGATCTGGAATATGACAGCAATTGCATCAATACCTATTCCAAAGAGCAGCTTCTAAACGAAATCCAGATCATGCACGATGCCCTGCAAAAGCATTATGGCAAACAGCCAGTTTTCTATATTTCTAAAGCATTTTATAATATTGTATTGGCAGGATATTTTCCAGAAGTGCCACTCTGGGTACGCGAGTATAAGGGCCTGCCCGATTTAAACAATCAGCCCAAATGGACCTTCTGGCAACATAGCAATCAGGGTAAAATTCCCGGCATTAGTACAACTGTGGATCTGAATGTGTTCTATGGCTCAGAACAGCAGTGGCTGGATTTTCTGAGAATGAATGCAATTGCAGTACCATCATCTACTCATCAGGCCAAATAAAATCGATCGATTGAAAACAAGCGCTTTATAAAAGTAGAAAAATAAGGAAATAAAAATCTTGAAATGGATTAAAGGTATTTTACTCGGTCTGGTGATTGTTCTGCTGCTCATCGCAGGTACACTGGCTTATCTGTTGCAAGCTTCGGGCAAAGTTAGTGACTTTCAAGCGTGGCAGCCAAAAACCGGCACATCCGTTCAAGGTCTCACCGTTAAATTTTTTGGTGTGTCCACCCTGTTACTCGATGATGGCCACGACCAGATCCTGATCGATGGTTTCTTTAGCCGGCCATCTTTGTGGCAAGTACTTAGCCGCCCTATTCAAAGTGACAGGCTACTCCTTGAACAACTGGTGCAACACCATGAATTAAGCCGGACCCAAACCATTCTGGTCACTCACTCGCATTATGACCATGTTCTGGATGTACCGGCCTTACTGGAAATGCTTCCCAAAACTACTCTCGTCGGTTCGCCTAGCACCCTGAATATCGCTAGGGCAAACCCTAAAGTTACTCCACAGCAATTACAGCCGGTTAAGCCTGGGCAAGTACAGCAATGGGGAAATTTCCAGATCACTGCCATTCCCTCACAACATACCCCGCCCACAGCGGTAAATGATGATTTAGGCGAAGAAATGCTGCAGCCTTTAACTCTTCCGGCTAAATTTTCCGAATTTAAGGAAGGTGGCAGTTTCGATTACCTGATTGAGCATGCGGGACATAAAATTCTGGTCAAGGCCAGTACCGGATTTATCCCGGATCAATTTAAAAACCTACAGGTCGATACTTTATTTTTAGGTATTGCCCAGCTCTCCAGACAATCCAGTGACTATCAGCAGCAATATCTGACTGAAACCCTGAACATGTTCAAGCCCAAAGTAGTGATTCCAGTGCATTGGGATGATTTTTTTCAGCCTTTAAAGCAGCCACTGCAATTTCTACCCCGCCTTGCCGATGACACTCCAAAAAATTTGAATCTTCTGATTCAGGCCGCCAAGACACAAGGGACAAAAGTCGTTCTGCTCAGCGAACCGCAGCCCTATTTACTCAACGCAGCCGTCGCTTCCCAATCCGATTAAAGCCCCTTAAGATAGCGAACATGCGCAAAATTATTCATATTGATATGGATGCGTTTTATGCCTCGGTTGAGCTGCGTGAACGTCCAGAACTGAAAGACTTACCTGTGGTGATAGCCTCGCATCATCCTCGGGCGGTGGTCGCGGCTGCCTCCTACCCGGCACGGGTTTATGGCCTGCGTTCTGCCATGTCCATGGGGCAGGCGCGCAAACTGTGTCCTCAAGTTATCGTGATTGAGCCGGATTTTGCCAAATACCGGCAGGTATCGGCACAGATTCATCAGATCTTCCAGCAATATACTTCCCTGATTGAGCCACTGTCTCTGGATGAAGCCTTTCTGGATGTCACGGAGAATTTACAGCAGATTCCCAGTGCCACCGAAGTTGCCATGCGAATTCGCGAGGATATTTTTCAAGCCACCGGATTAACCGCTTCTGCTGGTGTAGCGCCCAACAAGTTTCTCGCTAAAATTGCTTCGGACTGGCACAAACCGAATGGGATCTGTGTGATTAAACCTTCGCAGGTACAGCGTTTTATCCAGGATCTGCCCCTGAAAAAAATTCCCGGCGTCGGTAAAGTCACTCAGGAAAAACTGAAAAGCCTGAATCTAGAAACTTTAGGCGATTTACAACAGATTGATGAAGCCTTACTGATTCAGCATTTTGGCAAATATGGACGGCGGCTATTTTTGTATGCTCAAGGCATTGATGAACGACCGGTTGAGGTGGAACGGGAGCGCCAGCAAATTTCCAAAGAAACCACTTTTGATGATGACCTTCATCTAAATCAATGTCGCCCCTATTGGGAACCTTTACTTGGACAAGTATGGCAAAGCCTGCAAAAGAAACAGCTTTCGGCTCGCGGCGTTACGGTCAAATTAAAACTCAAGAATTTTCAGGTGATGCAACACAGTAAAAGTTTTAAACAGGTGCTGCGTAGCCCACAGGAATTAGCCCAAGCCTTGGACTTACTGCTCGACGATCTGCATATTGCCCCGCAGATGCAATTCCGGCTGATCGGTGTTGGCGTATATCAGCTCAGCGTCCCCGAGACTGAAACCCAGTTATTGCTGCTTTAAACTGTTTTTGATCACGTTTTAGGCATTAGTTTAAAAATACGGCAACTTTGTTTTTACATTTTGATTTTTTAGAGTACTCTATCTGCGCAATGCATTATCCATGTATGTGCTGAGATGCTGAAAATCACCTTTACTTTCAGCATGCTGTCCTGTGATTAGCGTGACGATCAAATCCGAATATTACAGGGCAACTCTGATGTAACTCATGGAATCCCCTCCTGCATGTCTTCTGTAAATTCTTCTGTTGTTCAAGAACAACGCGCACGTAAAGCTGCGCTATCTAGTTTTGTTGGTGCTGTTGTCGATTGGTATGATTTTCTCCTTTACGGCATTGTTGCAGCCTTAATTTTTAAAGATCAGTTTTTCCCTAGTATTGGCGAGAACATGGGCACCCTGGCGGCACTAGCCACCTTTGGGGTCGGCTTCCTGTTTCGTCCTTTAGGCGGTGTGGTATTTGGTCACTTTGGTGACAAGCTCGGCCGCAAAAAAATGCTGGTACTCACGGTAATCCTGATGGGAATTTCCACGGTCGGGATTGGTCTACTGCCAAATTTCGAGGCAATTGGCTGGTGGGCTCCGGTGCTGTTGGTGTTTTGCCGTGCCTTGCAAGGCTTTGCTGTCGGTGGTGAATGGGGCGGCGCAGCTCTGATGGCAGTTGAAAATGCACCCAAGGGTAAAAAAGCCTTTTATAGCAGTGGCGTTCAGGTCGGCTATGGTGTTGGCTTGGTATTGGCCACCGGTGCAGTGTCGATTATTATTGCGACACTGGGTGAAGAAGCCTTTGCCGAGTGGGCATGGCGTATTCCCTTTCTGGCCAGCATCGTACTGTTAGCTGTGGCGATGTGGATTCGCCGTGATCAGGATGAATCTCAGGAATTTGTAGAAAAGGTGGTCAAAGCAGACCATCATCCAGAAAAGCTGCCAATCTTGCAAGCCATCAGCAAACATCCAAAAGCTTTCTTCTATATCATTGCCTTACGTCTGACTGAATTACTGACCATGTATCTGGTCACCAACTTTGCCCTGAACTATTCCACCAGCAACCTAGGCATGGACAAACAGTTCTTCCTGAATATCACGCTGATGGTCGGGGTAATTAGCTGTTTCAGTATTCCATTTTTTGCTTGGCTGGCGGATAAATTCAATCATCAGAAAATGTGTGTCTGGGGCGGTTTGATTGGTGCGCTTTCAGCCTTTCCATTTTTTATGGCGCTCGATGCACAAAACACCTGGATGATCATTATGGGGGCAATTTTACTGGCGAACGTCGCACACGATATGGTGGTCAGTGTCCATCAACCGATTTTCACCTCCCTGTTTGGCACAGAATACCGCTACAGCGGTGCCGGAGTTGGCTATCAGGTGGGGAGCATCATTGGGGGTGGTTTTACCCCATTTATTGCAGCGGCACTGGTGATTTGGGCGGATGGTTCATGGCATTATGTAGCCATCTATCTGGCGGTGGGTTGTCTGCTGACTGCACTGGTCGCAGCCCTGATGCCCAAAACTCAGGATGAACAACATGACAGTTGAACGTTTACACGTATCGAAACGCTTTTCGGAAATTGCTATTGCCGGTAATCTGGTGCATCTTGCCGGCCAGCTGGCCACAGATGTCGAACTGGATATTAAAGGGCAAACCCAACAGACTTTAGATATTATTGACCAGTTTCTGGCAGATGCCGGCACAGACAAAAGTCACATCATGTCGGTAACTATCTATTTGAAAGATATTGAAAAGGATTATGCAGCCTTCAATGAAGTCTGGGATGCCTGGGTCGCTGATATCGAAGCCCTGTCTCGTACCTGTGTCGAAGCAAAACTCTATGATCCACGGGTATTGGTCGAGCTGACCGTCGTGGCGGTTAAACCGGAATAATGTTTCAAGATCGATACTCATAAAAAAAAGCATGCTTCTGGCATGCTTTTTTGTTTTAACCGACTGCTTTAATTTTACTGCGCTCTAAATCCGAATATAAATAATATTTTTTCAGATCATTGCTAACTGTATATTTGGGCATTTTCTGCATTTGCGCTTGCTCCTGCAAGAAGTCCTGGCGCAACTGATAATATTCCGGCACATCATCGTAACGAATCACCCGATAACCGGCCATGGTTAGTAATGCATCCTGAAAACCCGTCTGCTGGGGACGCTTTAAGATTAAGGGATCATCCACTCCCACCACGGCTAAAATCTGGTGCTGCTGATCCAGAATTACAAAATCTGCAGTCAGGTTGCGGTACTTATGTCGAGTCCGGTTAAATTTAGTCGTCATTAAGGCATCATAGGAAACATGTGCCAGAATAATGTATTCAGGTAAGACTTCTCTCAGGCGAGTGAAGGTCAATTGCTCATTCAGGTTAAAAATAGCACGTTGCTTTAACGCACTGTCTTGTGGTTTGGAATTATTTCCGAGCTTTTTCCATGCCATGAGCACGACACAGAAGAGCAGGAAACTCCCAATCATAATATAGGTGGTCATGCCTAAATCCTTGCATTCTTATAATCATTTTTGTTTTATTGTTGTGCAGTATAAACCCACGCTTTATTTTAAATAGAGCTAACAACCAATCTGTTTAAATACCCATACAACTGGTATCAAAACTCGATTCTATGTTACCTAAAGTGACATCTCTCTAGATGCCAATGAAAGTGGATTTAAAGTACTGATAATGCACTCTAAAACATCCATGGAATTGATCGCAATACATATCTGCCCAACTGTAGGACAATTCCGACAAAGTGTTATTTTTATATCACTTTTTTAAAGAACTTAGTCCAAATAATATATTCTTTTACACTTTCAACGAACAAGCTCAGGCTACGTTACTTTACCCAAGAGCTAAAAAAAGACACCGAAGTGTCTTTTTATTAACTTAATTATGCACGTGATTTGGGCTTCGCTTTGGGCTTTGGCCCACCAAACGGTTTTTTGGCATCGCCTGTTTCACGCGGCGGCAAACCAGTGTGCTGGGTCAGAATTTGACCACGTTCAGGACGTTTCTTGGTATTTGAAGGACGTGACTGAGCCTGTGCAGCCTTGCTACGATTCCCTTGCTCACCGGTACGTTTTTGCGAATCACCGGCAACCGTCGAGTTCTTCTTACGCGCCGATTGATACTGACCATCTGCACTGCCTACAGGCTGATAAGTCGGAATCAAATGCTGTTTCGAATTACCAATCAAATCCTGACGACCCATTTCTTTCAGGGCTTCACGCAGTAAAGGCCAGTTGTTTGAATCATGATAACGCAAGAAAGCTTTGTGCAAACGACGACGCTTCTCACCTTTCACAATGTCAACATTTTCAGTATAACGCGCCACTTTCGCCAGCGGGTTTTTACCCGTGTAATACATAGTAGTTGCAGTCGCCATCGGTGAAGGATAGAAGGTCTGTACCTGATCGGCACGGAAACCATTCTTCTTCAACCAAATTGCAAGGTTCATCATATCGTAATCGGTAGTTCCCGGATGCGCCGCGATGAAGTAAGGAATCAGATACTGTTCCTTGCCTGCTTCTTTACTGTAACGATCAAACATTTGCTTGAAGCGGTCATAGGTACCAATACCAGGCTTCATCATTTTATTGAGTGGACCTTTCTCGGTATGTTCAGGCGCAATTTTTAAGTAACCACCGACATGATGGGTGACAAGTTCTTTGACATATTCAGGGTTTAAAACCGCAAGGTCATAACGTAGGCCTGAACCAATCAGAATTTTTTTGATGCCTGGTAAAGAACGTGCTTTACGATATAACTGCGTCAATGGCGCATGGTCGGTATGCAGGTTTTGGCACACGCCCGGGAATACACATGACGGTTTACGACAGTTCTTTTCAATCTCAGGATCTTTACATGCCAGACGGTACATATTGGCTGTTGGGCCACCCAGGTCCGAGATAATGCCAGTAAAGCCTGGAGCCGTATCACGGATTTTTTCCACTTCACGCAGAATCGATTCTTCAGAACGGTTCTGAATAATACGACCTTCGTGTTCTGTAATCGAACAGAAGGTACAGCCTCCGAAACAGCCACGCATGATATTCACAGAGAACTTGATCATGTCGAATGCCGGGAAACGTGCATTGCCATAAGCAGGGTGCGGCAGACGTGCATAAGGCAGGTCAAACACGTAATCCATTTCTTCGGTAGTCAACGGAATTGGCGGTGCATTTAACCAGACATCACGTTCACCATGCTTTTGTACCATAGCACGCGCATTTCCCGGATTGGTTTCCAGATGCAGAATACGGTTGGCATGTGCATAAAGCACTGGATCTGCAGCAACTTCTTCAAAAGCAGGCAAACGGATTACGGCCAATTCACGCGGCGGTAACTTATGTTTAATCGCTTTAGAAGCCGGTTGCAGTTGCACAATTTGCGTATCAGGATCTAAGTCATCCCCTGCTCGCACAATCGGATTGGCGACATGTTCTTTTTGGAAACCTTGATACTGGCTAGAATCCTTCCCTTGTTCAATCTCACAACCCTCGATATCTTCAGTCATGACATACGGGTTAATAATTGGATCAACACGGCCAATGGCATCGACATCATTCGATGCAATTTCAACAAATTTGGCTTTAGAGGCACGGTTGTGTTTATTCACAATGAACGCAGTACCGCGAACATCAGTAATCTCGTGAATTTTCTCGCCACGTGCCAGACGATGCATAATTTCAGTGATTGAGCGTTCGCCATTACCGTACATCAAAAGATCGGCTTTTGAATCCATCAATACTGAACGACGGACTTTGTCTGACCAGTAATCATAATGCGCAATACGACGTAAGGATGCTTCAATACCGCCCAATAATACCGGTACATCCGGATAAGCTTCACGGACACGCTGGCAATACACGGTTGCCGCACGGTCTGGACGTTTGTTTGGCTGATTGTCTGGTGAATAGGCATCATCAGAACGGATTTTACGGTCAGCCGTATAACGGTTGATCATAGAATCCATATTCCCTGCTGTTACACCCCAAGCAATATTCGGTTTACCCAAAACGCGGAACGCATCCACGCTGGTCCAGTCTGGCTGTGCAATAATGCCGACACGGAAGCCTTGTGCTTCTAGCGTACGACCAATAATGCCTGAACAGAAAGACGGATGATCGATATAAGCATCACCACAAACTAAAATAAAATCACAGCTGTCCCAGCCGAGTTGATCCATTTCCTCGCGTGACATCGGCAAAAATGGCGCAGGGTCAAAACAAGACGCCCAATATTTGTCGTAATCAAACAACGCTTTTGGCGCAGTCTGCATGGTATAAGCAGTAGACATGGCTAGCAATTCTCGGCTGGCAGATGATAGGAGATCTAAAAATAAGATCAAAGATGAAAGCCGATTATTTTACCATGAATCGGCCCTAGCTTGCTTGATTATAATTTATACAAAATCAGAGACTAACTGAATCACGCTCTATTTGTCACTTGAATCTAAAGTTTAAATATTTCAAAAAAGAAATTGATTCTATTTATGAGGAGGAAAGCTTGGAAATAATCTCTAATTTGAACGGAGTTTTAAACTGAATGACAAACCCGTCAGTAATAACGCGGCAATAAACACAGTTAATCCTATCCAGCCATAATTTTCCCACACCAATCCGCTTGAGCTCCCCAACACACTTGAACCCAAGTAATAGCAAAATAAATACAGCGACGAACCGACTGCCCGATACTGTAACGACTGGATCGACACCCAGCTACTGGCGGTAGAATGGGCAGCGAAGAAAGAAAAAGTAAAAATCAGCAATCCGGTAAAAACAACAACCAACTGATTGATCAGCATCAGCGACAAGCCCACAAGCATCATCAGGATCATGGCTGCCAATATTCTGAATTTGCCATAATGCCGTCCCCAGTATGCTGCTCGAGGGGAGCTATAAATACCGGCCAAATAAGTAATCGAAATCACACCAATCCAGACATGAGATAGCTCAAATGGCGCTTGGATCAAGCGATAACTCAGATAATTAAATACCGAGACAAAGCAGCCCATCAAGATAAAACCTTGCAGGAATAAAACCAGAAGTTTTGGATCAGCGAGATTCTGCCTAAATGAGTTTTTAAAACGATTCAGCTTGATTGGATAGGCTTTAAAATGTTGCGAAGCGGGTAATAGGTAAGAAAATAATCCAGCGATACAAAGATTTAAGATACCGATAATCAAAGTGGCAGATTGCCAGGAGATAAAATCCACTAAAACTCCGGCAATTAAACGCCCTCCCATACCACCTATCGCTGTGCCAGAAATATATAAGCCCATGGCAAAACCGATATCTTTTTCTGCAATTTCTTCTCCGATATAAGTCATCGCGACCGCAGCGACACCACTGACTGTCAATCCAATCATTACTCGTGTGGTCAGAAACACGGACCAGATCGGCAATATTGCACTTAATAGTAATAATACTGAGACTGAAAATAGAGACCAGACCATAATCGGCTTACGACCGAATCGGTCTGATATTAGTCCAGTAAAAATCAGGCCAACTGCCAAGGCAATGGTAGAAAAAGATAAAGGGAAACTGCTTTGAGTCGGGCTGACCTGGAAATAATCAGCCAGAATCGGCATCATCGGCTGTACGCAATACAGTGATGAAAAAATGGCAAAGCCAGCAAGGAATAAGGAAAAAAGCACTGCTTTAAAAGCAGAAGAGCCATATTCAATATGGCTTGAAGATGAATTTGAGGACATATCCGCTCCATAGACCGGTTCAGTATACGCCTCTCAATTTTATTTTTATGTGATGTTTCAGTCGAAATAGCACATAAATAACATTTATTTGACTAAATTCCACGCATAAAAAAAACACCCCCGGCCTTATGGTCGGGGGTGTTTAGGAATAATGAGCTGGCGATGACTTACTCTCACATGGGTAACCCCACACTACCATCAGCGCTAAGAGGTTTCACTTCTGAG